>JADFMC010000055.1 GCA_022564085.1 Fidelibacterota bacterium
ATTGGCCGCGTCCTTGGGGGAAGTGGATCCGTCGGTATGGATATCCAGGGTCAGCTTCTCCTGCTGATCCTTGGAAGCCGGAATTGGCGTGACCTCGAAGGTCACTTTAGTAACCGGGTTATGGATGGCATCGAGGAACAGGGTCCCCAGGGGAGCGTCGGGCAGTTTGTTCCGCTCCGCCGGTACATAGCCTTTGCCCCGGCTTACCCGCAATTCCATTTTAACCTCGCCGCTCCCATTCAATGTGCAAATTTCCAGGTTGGGATTGAGCACGACGAATTGTTCGGTGGCCTCGCCGATCTGACCGGCCTTGAAAGGACCATTCCCGCTCAGTGTGACGGTTATGGGATCGGGTTTAAGGTCATTTAGCTTAAATCGCACCTGTTTAAGATTCAGGACAATATCGGCCACATCCTCAATGACCCCGTCGATAGTGGAAAACTCGTGCTGGACCCCATTGATCTTGATGGAGGTGATGGCCGCCCCCGGAATGGCGGTGAGCAGAATCCGGCGCATGGCATTGCCCAGGGTAATGCCATAGCCCCGCTCCAACGGTTCCACATGGAAGGTGGCGTGGGTCTTGTCATGCTCCTCGATTTTATGCGTGAACATGATTTTATTATCTGTCATTCAGACTTCCTCTTTGCAAATGCTACTTGGAATATAATTCAACAACCAGCTGTTCATTGACGTCTTCAGGAATCTCGTTCCGCTGCGGCGTGGCTTTAAAGATCCCGGTCATTTGGCTCTTATCCAATTCCAGCCACGGCAGCTGATTATCGCTGCTGATACGCCGCATGGCTTGGTGCACCAGCTCCAGCTGGCGGCTTTTCTCGCGGATTCGGACCACATCGCCCGGTTTTACCAAATACGATGGGATATTGACCGAACGATCATTAACCAAAACATGCTTGTGACTCACAATCTGCCGCGCCGCCCGGCGGGTAGGCGCCAGCCCCAGCCGGTAAATTACATTGTCCAGACGAGCCTCCAATATAATCAGCAGGTTATGGCCCGTGGGGCCGGCCTGCGTCGTGGCTTTCTTGAAATAATTGCGGAACTGGCGTTCCAATACACCATATAGGTGCTTAATGCGCTGCTTCTCCCGCAGTTGCAAACCGTAAGTAGATACCTTCCGGCGGCGGGCAGTACCGTGCTGGCCGGGCGGGTAGTTCTTGCGCAACGATGAAAACTTGGTCGACTCGAATACCGGGTATTCCAGCCGCCGGACTATTTTACTTCTAGGTCCTAAATATCTTGCCATACGCTTATCTGTCCTCCTCAGACCCGGCGGCGCTTGGGGGGACGGCAGCCATTATGGGGAATTGGGGTAATGTCCTTGATAGCCACAATTTCCAGTCCTGCTACCTGGAGGGACCGGATGGCAGCTTCCCGGCCTCCGCCGGGACCCTTTACCCGCACTTCCACTGAAACCATTCCCAGGGCCATGGCCTCCTTGGCCGCTTTAATGGCCGCCTGCTGGGCCGCGAAGGGAGTGCTCTTTCGCGAACCCTTGAATCCGCTGGTCCCGCCTGTGGCCCAGGAAATCACGTTACCATACTTGTTGGTCAAGGTGATTTTGGTATTATTGAAGCTGGACTTCACGTAGGCGATCCCCTCGGGTTCCACCACCACCTTCTTTTTCTTTTTCCGTCCTGTAGGTCTGGTTGCCAAAGCTATCTCGCTCCTTCAGTTACCTTATGTTTTCCGCCCGCCGGGCGAACGCTTGCGGCCCTTGCGCGTACGGGCGTTAGTATGGGTGCGCTGGCCTCGGACCGGCAGTCCCCGGCGGTGCCGCAAGCCGCGGTAGGAACCGATATCCATCAGCCGCTTGATATTCAGCTTAATATCGGTGCGCAGTTCTCCTTCTACCTTGAATTCATCGGCAATTATATTGCGGATGGCCACTACCTGCTGCTCCGTCAATTTTGTGACGGGTGTCTCCGGCGGCACTTTGGCTGCCGACAAGATTTTTCGCGATTGAGTGATCCCAATGCCGTAAATATACGGTAAGGCGTATTCCGCTGATTTGTTGCGGGGCAGATCGACCCCGGCAATACGAGCCATATTTCTCTAATACCCCCTGGGGTGCCGGCTGCGATTCATTAACCCTGCCTCTGCTTATGCCGGCCGTGCACACAGATCACCCGCACCACCCCGCGGCGGCGGATCACCTTGCACTTGTCGCAAATTTTCTTCACAGATGCACGAACTTTCATCACTAACCTCGTTGATCCGAAACTTACTTGTAGCGATAGACGATCCGCCCCCGGGACAGGTCGTACGGGGAGAGCTCCACCGTCACCGTATCCCCCGGCAGGATCTTGATAAAGTGCATTCGCATCTTACCCGAAACGTGGGCCAACACTTTATGCCCGTTTTCCAGCTCCACCCTGAAGGTGGCGTTGGGCAGGGTTTTGACTATTGTCCCATCGACCGATATGCCTTTTTCCTTAGCCACTAGTTCATTTCATTATCATACGTCGTTAAAACCTGTGGACCTTGGGCGGTAATTACAATAGTGTGCTCAAAGTGAGCCGAGGGCAGGCCATCCGAGGTCCTTACCGTCCACCCGTCGTCCTTGGTAAATATTTCCGGCGTGCCCATATTGAGCATCGGTTCCAGCGCCAGGCACATCCCTTCCCGCAGCAGCGGGCCCTTGCCGGGGGTACCGAAGTTAGGCACCTGGGGCTCTTCGTGCAGCCGGGTACCGATGCCGTGCCCTACCAGGTCCCGTACCACCCCATAGCCGGCACTCTCGGCATGTTGCTGCACGGCGTGGCCGATATCCCCCACCGTGGCTCCAGCCACCGCCGCCTGGATGCCCAGATTCAGACATTCCCGGGTACGATTTATCAGCCGTTGATGATCGGCGTCCACCTGGCCTACGGCGAAAGTGCGGGCATGGTCACCGTAGTAACCATCCACCAGGGCACCCACGTCCAGACCCACGATCTGGCCTTCTTCCAACCGCCGGTCGGTGGGGAGACCGTGCACCACTTCCTCCTCGATCGACACCAACAATGTGGCTGGACAACCGTACAACCCTTTAAAACCTGGTTCGGCGCCAGTGCTGCGGATGAATTTCTCCGCCTCCTGGTCCAAACTTATAGTCGTCACCCCCGGCTCAACCATCTTTGCAATCAACTCCAGGGTGTCGGCCACGATCCGGCAACTGCGCCTGATAATGGCGATCTCATCTTTACTCCGTAGGTGGATCAAAAAGAAAACCTGCGGCTTAAAAACGCCGCCGGCCCCTGATCCGACCACCTTTCAAAAAACCGTCATAATGCCGCATCAACAGATGGCTCTCGATCTGCTGGAGCGTATCCAAAGCCACCCCCACTATGATCAGCAGGCTGGTGCCGCCAAAAAAACTGGCCAGATCGTAGTTGATCCCCGTGGCCTTCATCAGGACATAGGGGAATACCGCGATCATCGCCAGAAAAATGGACCCGGGCAGCGTCACCCTGGTCAAAATGTTATCGATATACTCGGCGGTCTTCTTTCCGGGACGTACGCCGGGAATGAAACCGCCTTGCTTTTTCATATTATCAGCCACGTCCACCGGATTGAACGCGATAGCAGTGTAAAAATAGGTGAAAAAGACGATTATCGTGCCGAAGATTAGCCAGTAGACCGGGGAGCTGATGGAAAATATACTCATGGCCCCTTGCGCGAAGTCACTCTGCTGGAAAAACGAGCCCACCGTGCTGGGTATGAACATGATGGCCTGGGCGAAAATAATGGGCATCACGCCGGCGGTGTTGATCCGCAGGGGGATATGTGTGCTCTGGCCGCCGTAAACCTTGCGGCCCACCACCCGCTTGGCGTATTGCACCGGGATGCGCCGCGTACCCTGGGTGATGGCCACCACCGCCGCGACAATCAGCGTCATCAACCCCAGCAGGATTACGTCCAGCAGGATCAGGCGCAAACCCTGGCTGATCAGGTTGATCTCGTTGAACAGCACATTCGGCGCCCGCGAGATAATCCCCACCATGATGATCAGCGATATGCCGTTGCCAATGCCGTGTTCGGTGATCTGTTCTCCCAGCCACATGACAAAGATGGTACCGGTCACCAGCGTCAAGACGGTGAGCAGTTGGAATCCAAGGCCGGGGTCCAGCACCACGTTCCCGGCGGGTGAACTCAGTCCCTGGAGGTAGATCGCCACGCTGTAGGCCTGGACAGAGGCGATGGCCACCGTCCCGTAGCGGGTCAGTTGGGTGATCTTGCGGCGGCCTTCTTCGCCCTCTTTCTGCAGCCTCTGGAAATAGGGCACCACCGCCCCCATCAGCTGGATGATGATCGAGGCCGAAATATAGGGCATGATCCCCAGGGCAAACACCGTGGCCTGGGAGAAAGCGCCGCCGCTGAACATGTCATACAATCCCAGGAGGGTGTTGGCGATGTTCTGCATGGCCGTCGCCAGCGCCTCGCCGTTAATGCCCGGTGTAGGCACATGGGCCCCCACCCGGTAGATGATCAGCAGTCCCAGCGTGAAACCGATCCGCCGCCGCAGCTCGGGGATCTTAAAACTGTTGGTGAATTTCTCTAGCAAACTACCGCCTGGCCGCCGGCCTTTTCAATCTTTTCCCTGGCCGAGCGGCTGAAACCGTGGGCATTAACTTCCACTGCTGTTTCAAGATCGCCGTTGCCCAGAACCTTCACCGCTATTTTGACATTTTGGATCAGGCCGCGCTGCTTGAATATTTCGGGGTCCACTTTATCCAGCTTTAGCCGGGCGATGGCCTCCAGATTGACGATCTGCACCGGCTTGCTAAAAGGGGCGTTGCTGAAGCCGCGCTTGGGCACCCGGCGTTGCAATGGCATCTGCCCCCCTTCGTACCAGGCCAGCCGCTTGGAACCGGAGCGGGAGTGCCAGCCCTTATGACCCCGGCCCGAGGTTTTGCCCAAGCCGCTGGCAGGGCCCCGGCCGCGCCGCTTGGAAGGGCGGGTGGAGCCGGTGGCCGGCTTGAGTTCCAGCCTCACGCTCATACTTCTTCCACCTTCACCAGGTGTCGAATGCGGAATACCATTCCCCTGATGGCCGGGTTGTCCGGCTGTTGCACGGTTTGCTGCATCCGGCGGATACCCAGCGCCTTTAGGGTGGCCTTGGCCCAGCGGGGATAGCCGATACCACTTTTCACCTGGGTGATTTTCAATTTTTTTGCCTGGGCCGCCATCAGCTGAACAGCTCCTTGACCGTGATCCCCCGCTTGCGCGCCACCGCAATGGCGTCCTTTAAGGACTTCAATGCTTTCTCGGTGGCCCGCACCACATTCAGGGCATTGGTGGATCCGGTGATTTTGGACAGCACGTCGGTATAGCCGGCCTGCGCCAGTACAGCCCGGATAGCTGCGCTGGCGATCAAGCCGGTACCGGGGGAGGCCGGCTTGAGCAACACCTTGCTGGCGCCGAACTTGGCGATAATCTCATGGGGGATAGTACCGTTGATCACCGAGGTCCTGAACAAGTTCTTCTTGGCGTTATCCTTGGCCTTGTTGATAGCGGAGGCCACCTCGTTGGCCTTGCCGAAGCCGATGCCTACGTGGCCGTTACCGTCGCCTACCGTGACAATAGCGTTAAAACTGAACCTGCGCCCACCGGTGATCACCTTGGCCACCCGGTTGATCTGGATCAGGCTCTCCTCCTTAAGATCTAATTCTGCGGGGTTTATAGACATAACCTGTTCATCTTAAAATATTAATCCACCCTCGTGAGCGCCCTCGGCCAGCGCCTTCACCCGGCCGTGGAAGAGGTAACCGTTGCGATCAAAAACCACCTTGGTTATCTTCTGCTTCTGTGCGCGGCGGCCCAACTCCCTGCCGATCCGGCCGGCCAGGTCCATTTTGCTGGAACTGGCCTGTACCTCATCGGCCATGGCTTTCTCGATGCTCGAGGCGGACACCAGCGTACGGCCCGCCAGGTCGTCCACTATCTGGGCTGTGATGTGACGGGAGGAGCGGGTTACCACCAGGCGCAACTTGCCCGAATAGCGATCCATCTTCTTTTTGACCCGCCTCCGCCGTCGCCGTTGCAGCTCGGTCTTCTTTTCATGCGCCTTGATCATTGGAACTATATCCCTGCCCCGCCCACCGTCTTGCCGGCTTTGCGCCTCACTACCTCATCCGAATAGCGCACACCTTTGCCTTTATAGGGCTCAGGCTTGCGCAAGGCCCTGATTTTGGCCGCTATCTGGCCCACCAACTGCTTGTCGATACCTTTGATGGTGATGCTGGTATTGCGGTTGGCCACCTCCAGCTCGATTCCCGGCGGGGCCTGAAACAGGATCGGGTGCGAATAGCCCAGTTTTAACAGCACGCCGGGACCTTTCTTCTCTGCCGTATAGCCGATACCGACCAGTTGCAACTCTTTGCTGAAACCGCTGCTCACGCCGGTAACCATATTGGCCACCAGGGCCCGGGTCAGACCGTGCAAGGCCCGGTGTCTTTTCTGATCCGAATCGCGGGTAACCTCCAGGCTGTTCCCATTCTGGGCCACCGCCACGCCCTCGGCATGGGTAAAGGCCAGCTCGCCCTTGGGTCCCTGCACCCGGATATTGCGCTGGTCGATCCGGCAAGTCGTGCCATCGGGCAATGGTATGGGCTTTTTACCAATGCGAGACATCTACCATACCTGACATAAAATTTCGCCGCCCACATTAAACCGCCGGGCCACCTTATTCGAAATGACCCCTTTGGAGGTGGTCAGGATGGAGATCCCCAATCCCCCCCGGACCCGCGGGATATCACCGGCGCCGGCATAGACCCGGCAACCCGGCTTACTAATCCGGACCAACCCGTCGATGACCGGCTCATTGTTATGATCATAGCTCAGGAACACCCTGATTCTCCCCTGGACCGGGTCGGTCACCAATATAAAGTCACGGATGAAATGCTCCTCTTTAAGGATTACGCAGATGCGCTTTTTCAAATTGGACGACGGTATATCCACCCATGGTTTGTCCGCCCGCTGGGCGTTGCGAATGCGGGTCAATAAATCGGCGATGGGGTCTGACATGCTCATAAGTGCCGCTCCTACCAACTGGCCTTGGTTATGCCGGGAATGAAACCGGCCAGGGCCATCTCCCGGAAACATATTCGGCATAGGCCGAACTTCCGCAGATAGGCCCGGGAGCGGCCGCAGTTCTTGCAACGGTTATAGGCCCGCGTGGAAAATTTGGGTTTCCGTTGCGACTTTAATACCAATGCTTTTCTGGCCACTAGGCTTCTACTCCTTCAGCGCTGGGCTCGGTTTTAGGCCGCAAGCGGAATGGAAACCCCAGGGCTTGTAACAGTTCAAAGGCTTCCCGGTCGGTTTCGGCGGTGGTCACTACCGTGATATCCATGCCCCTGATTTGATCCAGTTTGTCGTAGTCGATCTCGGGGAAAATGATCTGCTCGGTGACCCCCATACTATAGTTGCCCCGGCCGTCGAAGGATCGATCGGAAAGCCCCCGGAAATCCCGGACCCGGGGCACTGCCAGGCTCAGCAGCCGGTCCAAAAATTCATACATCCGGTCGCGGCGAAGAGTCACCTTGGCCCCAACCGGGTCCTTGGCCCTGATCTTGAAATTGGAAATCGGTTTCTTGGCATAGGTCACCAGCGCCTTCTGGCCCGAGATTACCGCCATATCATCCAGGGCGCCCTTGAGCATGTTGGCGTCCTCCCGGGCGTTTCCCAGACCCATGTTGATAACGATTTTATTGAGCTGCGGCACCTGCCAGATATTGTCGTAGCCCAGGGTTTTCATCAACTCCGGCCGAACCTTCTCAAAGTAGCGTTTCTTGAGCCGGGGCACATAGTCTTTTTTTGCGCCTTTGGGCTCGGTTTTGGCCTCCGCCGGGGTCTTGCTCTTTGCGCCCTCTGTGGCCTGCCCCTTGACAGCGCCCTCTCCCTTGGCAGCGCCTTTGGGCTTGCCGGAAGTCTTTTTCTTTGCTGCAGCCGCTTGATTTTTCTTGGTTTCGCTCTTAGCCATGTTGCAATTATTCGTTAACGGTTTCACCCGTTTTCTTGGAATACCGTACCTTCTTCCCGTCTTCCAGGCGCTTATAACCCACCCGCGACGGGGTGTTGCCGACGATTACCATCAAATTTGAAATGTGCACCGCGGCTTCCCGCTCTACAATTCCGCCCTTGGGATTAGTCTGGGACGGCCGGGTATGGCGTTTAATGAAGTTCACCCCCTCAACAATAGCCCGGTTGCGCGCCGGCAGAACCATTAGCACCTTGCCGGTTTTGCCCCGGCTGTTGCCGGAAAGCACCTTCACCATGTCGCCCTTCTTGACCTTCACCTTTAGATCACCTCCGGCGCCAGCGAAATGATCTTCATGAAACGCTTCTCCCGTAACTCCCGGGCCACCGGGCCAAACACCCGCGTGCCCATCGGCTCAGACTGGGCATTGAGCAGCACGGCGGCATTCTCGTCAAAGCGAATATAGGAGCCGTCCTTCCGGCGCACTTCCTTCCTGGTGCGCACCACCACCGCACGAGTAATCTCGCCCTTCTTGACCATCCCGCCCGGAATAGCCGATTTGACGGTCACCACGATCAGGTCCCCGACACTGGCATAACGGTGATGGCTGCCACCCAGCACCCGGATGCATAGCACCTCCTTGGCGCCGGTATTGTCAGCCACCCGTAACCTCGATTCCTGCTGGATCATGCCAACCCCTCAACTATGGTCGCTTGCCTGACAATTTCCAGCAGCCGCCAACGCTTCGTGCGGCTCAACGGCCGGGTGGCCACGATGATTACCTCATCTCCGGGATTACAGATGTTCTGCTCATCGTGCACGTAGTACTTTTTTGTCCGGGTGACATATTTTCGATATACCGGGTGAGGGAATTTGCGGGTCACCAGCACCACGGCGGTCTTATCCATCTTTGCCTGGACCACCATCCCCCTCAATTTTTGTCGATTGGTATCAATTGGGGACATCTATTCTTCTTCCTTCAATTCTCGACGCCCCAGCTCGTATTCCCGCAGGAGGGTCTTGATCCTGGCGATTTCCCGTCGTGTAACGGGCATCCGGTGAGAATGCTCCAGCTGTTGCAACGCCTGCTGGAATCGCAAATTGGTAAGCTCCTCCTGTTTTTCCAGCAGCTGCTGCTGTAAATCACCCACTGAAAAGGAAAGGAGATCATCGCTGATCATTTTTAGATCTCCCTCCGTTTAACCAGCCTGGTTTTTATCGGCAGCTTATGGGAACAGAGACGGAAGGCCTCGGCTGCCAGCTCCTCGTCCACCCCCTCGACCTCAAACAATATCCGCCCAGGCTTTACCACGCAGATCCAATACTCTGGTGAACCCTTGCCTTTGCCCATCCGGGTCTCGGCCGGCTTCTGAGTGATAGCCTTGTCAGGAAATATTCTGATCCACATGCGGCCGAATTTGCGGATCTTGCGGGTAATAGCAACCCGGGCCGATTCAATCTGGCGGCTGGTGATCCAACCGTTCTCCATGGCCTTCAGCCCAAATGTGCCGAAAGCCACGTGATTCCCCCGGGTAGCCATCCCCCGACGGTGGCCCCGGTGCGGCTTACGAAATTTTACCTTCTTGGGCGCTAACATGAT
>JADFMC010000376.1 GCA_022564085.1 Fidelibacterota bacterium
GCTGGGACCTGAAAGCAGCTCGAAATCCTTCAGGCCTAGCAGGGTGGCGATCTGAATCCGGCCGTTCTCCGACCTGATCTCGTACGTGATGGACTGCCCCTCCACCACCCGCTTGTCACTCACTTGGGCCACCACCTTCGGCGCGGCGCGGCCTGGAACCACTGCGGACATCAGCAACCCGGCGATGATCACCAGCTGGTGTGGTCTGATAGTGTTCAACATACTATATCTTATCGGTTACTGCGCTGCAATTTCAATATCAGCCCAAAGCAGCCCGTCACCAATCCTTTTCCAACTTGGTGGGAGACTGTGGCTGGTAGACCCGCTTGAGCAGGTTCTGCTCATTGGCCCGTAAGGCGTTCAGGATGGCCTCCGCTTCCTCCCGCTCCAATTCATCCCGGGCCCGGGCTTCCTGCTCAGACTCAGACGGGTCTTGCGACTGGCTCTCTGATTGTTGCTGCTCCTGGCTCTGCTCGGCTTGACTATCCTCCGGCTGCTCCCCCTCCGTCTGTTCTTGCTCACCCGATTCATCCACGGAATCACCCCCCGAGGATTCCTGCTCCTGCTCAGAGTCCTGGTCCCGGGATTGCGATTTTTCCTGCCGCTGTTGCCGTTGCTGCTCCTCCAACAGGGTCGCCAGCTCGTAATTCACCCGGGCGTCCTCGTCCTGGGGGTTGAGCTCCAACGCCCTCCGGTAGAAGTCCCGGCTTTCAGCCACCTGGCCCGCTCGGAACAGGCTGTTGCCCAAATTATAATTGATGCGCGATTGGGCCAACCGATCCTTCGATTCCAGAGCCGCCTGGTATTCCCTCAAAGCCCGCTGGTAATCGCCGATGCCGTAAGCCAGGTTGCCAAAATTATAGTGCAGCAGCGGCTCCTCGGGATATTCCCTCAGCAGCTGGCGGTATTGATCCCACACCGGCTGCAACTCCGGCGGTGGCTGGGGCGCCGGTGCAGTTTCCGGTGTGCTCTGGGCCGCTAACAGCGACAGGAGCCAGAGCCATAGTGCCCAGCTACGCATACCGGCTGCGCGCCCGGGGGGCCTTCCGGCGTCCGCCCGGCAATAGCAATTCCGCCACGAAACAGAGCAGGGCCGGGAACACGAAATATTGGTAGCGGTCCTCGAACTGGGTAAACTGTTGGCTCTTCAAGGTCCGCTTCTCCATGGCGCCGATCTCCTCGGCCAGGGCTGCCACGCTGCCACTGCGGTTGTCCACCCGCTGGTAGGTACCGTTACCGGCCTGGGCCAGCTCCTGCAACACCAGCTCGTTCAGGATCGAGGTGACCACCCGGCCGTCGCGATCCTTTTTAAACTCGGTCCCGTCGCCCACCGGGATCGGGGCGCCGGACGGTGATCCGATCCCCACCGTATGAATGATTATCCCCTGAGTGGCAGCCTCCCGGGCCGCTTCCAGCGCTCGACCGTCGTGGTCCTCGCCATCGCTCAGCACCACCACCGCCTTGTACTTGCGCGACTCGGCATCGAAGGTCCGCACGGCCAGCTCCAGGGCCTCCCCGATGACGGTGCCCTGCAACGCCACCAGCCGCGTATCCACAGCATTCAAAAACAGCCGGACGGCAGCGTAATCCGAGGTGAGGGGACAATGCAGGTGGGCTGACCCGGCGAAGACGATCAGCCCAACCCGGTCACCTTCCAGCCGGGAGATCAGGAGCCCCATCTCATACTTGGCCTTTTCCAGGCGGCTGGGTCTCACATCGGTAGCGTCCATGCTCAGCGAGATATCCAGCAACAGCAGCACATCGGCGCCCTGCTGCTCCAGCTGCACCACCCGGGTGCCCACCTTAGGCCCCGTCGCGGCGATGATCAGCAGTCCCAGTCCGGCGAACAGGAGCATGGTTTTGGAGGCTTGCCGTTGCAGCCGCAGCCTGCCCAGCACGAACCATTGCACCCTTTCCTCGCCGAGGGCCCGCAGAACCCGGTTTGCCCGGCGGCGAAACAGCAGGCTCCAGACCAACAGCCCCAGCCAGGGCGCCAGCAACAGGGCGCTGAGCGGGTAAGCGAATTGGATCATGCCACTATCTTTTTAAAC
>JADFMC010000377.1 GCA_022564085.1 Fidelibacterota bacterium
ATCCATCGCGCCGTAGCATTTGCTCGCTGTTATGGTCACGCTCTTTGTTGCGCCGAAATTTCTTGTCCCAGAATGATTTCCGGGTTTGTGGCCGATGCGCAACTTTGCAGCCCTCATGCACATGCCAAAAACAACCATGCACAAAGAGCACCTTCTTTCGAGCCGGAAACGTTAGATCAGGCGCGCCTGGAAGGTCCTTGCGATGCAGGCGATAGCGATAGCCGAGACGATGTAGCATGTGCCGGACGCTCAGCTCGGGTTTGGTATTCTTACTCCGAATCCGCGCCATGCGCTCACTACGCTCTGCCCTGGTCATGATGTCCATGTTACGTACTCTTCGCCCACAGTACTATTGCCCGCTGTCGTTCCGGCCCATATGAGCGTGTTAGGCGGCCGGTGATTGTTGTGTGCCGGGGGCGCAGGGTTGCGAGGATTGAGGGCTACACTAATATTTCGACCTGAGGTGGACTCCAGGCACTGGACAGCCAAGATACTAAAAGAAGCCACAGTAAACTGGTCATTCCTGGAATCCGGTTACCAGAGCTTGTTGCCCTATTGCAGCATGGAAGGGCAATTGGGCTTCCAGTACGCCAGCCTCTGATGAGAAGGCTTTGAATAGTGAAGTGGACCCCATCCATTGTACAGCCTGAAGGGCTGCATAAGCTACAAGCCGGATCGTGTGGAGACTCAGGCGATCTCTCGTAGCTGATTCAAATCTTTGTAATAGGCCTCATCCGGGGTTCGGTAATCCAGTCCCTGGTGGGGTCTTTGCTGGTTGTACCACTGGAACCAATCCCTCAGTCCCTGCCGCGGGCCTGTGCCTCCATCGAAAGCATGGAGGTGGAGGTACTCGTATTTGACCGTCCGCCACAGCCTTTCGATGAATATATTATCGTAACACCGCCCTCGGCCATCCATGCTGATGCGGATTCCGTGAGCCTCCAGGAGCCCCGTAAAGGCTTGGCCGGTGAACTGGCTGCCCTGATCCGTATTGAAGATTTCCGGGCGCCCGTGCTTGGCCAGAGCCTCTTTCAGTGCCTGCACGCAGAAGTCCGCCTCCATGGAGTTGGAAACCCGGAAGGCCAGCACCTTGCGGGTGGCCCAGTCCAGAATCGCAACCAGGTACATGAATCCCCTGGCCATGGGCACGTAGGTGATGCCGGCCGCCCAAACCTGGTTGGGACGCCCGATCTCCATCCCACGAAGCAGGTAGGGGTGGATGCGATGGCCCGGATGCGGAATCGACGTTCTGGGCTTGGGGTAAATCGCCTCCAGGCCTATGATCCGCATCAATCGTCCCACCCGCTTGCGGTTCACCGGATGGCCCAAACGCCGCAGATGCACCGTCATTCTGCGGCTGCCGTAGAACGGTGTTCGCAGGTATTGTTCATCCATCAAACGCATCAACGCCAGGTTCTCCATCGTCATTTCTTTAGGTTTGTAATACAGGCCCGAGCGGCTGAATCCCAGCAGGCGGCACTGCCGGGATACGCTCAGATGAGGGTGATCCTTGCGAATCATCGCCCTCTTTTTACTCCGGTCAACAGATCGGGCCTGCTCGCCAAAAAATCGCGCTCCACTTTGAGCTGACCGATATGCCGGTACAATTCCGCCACATGGGCTTGGGATGCCTGTTGCTCCTTGTCACCGCTCTTGCCGAAAATTTCCCCGGCACGCTCTGTAAGTTCACGCTTCCAACCATGAATCATCGTTGGGTGAATCTGGTAGCGGGCCGCCAACTGGGCCACCGTTTCCTCTCCACGCACCGCCCCCAGCGCCACCCGGGCCTTGAACTCCGGGTCATATTGCTTTCGCTTCCTGCTCATATCGACCACTCCTTTCCTTGAGTGGCTTGTAGCTTATACCCCTGTCCAAAAATCAGGGACCATTTCATATATCAGATGGGCGGACCAGGAAGAATTATTGAAGTTGATGAAACTTTCTATGGCCGTGACAGAACACGGAAAGTCGGAGTGGGCTGGATGCACAAACTAAAGGTTGTGACTTTGGTAACTCGTGATGGTGGTGCTCGTAGCTTC
>JADFMC010000056.1 GCA_022564085.1 Fidelibacterota bacterium
AATTTCATGGCGCTGGACGGATCGGGCACATCCTCGAATATATTATGTTTGTGTGCCACCACGGCGTCCTCGAAACCGGCCAGTGTAACGGCATTGATTAGCACTGCTTCCAGCAGGCCCCCGGCAATTCACCCGGTCCACAAGGATATATCGTCCAGGGCCGATTCCGGCACCTCCCGGGATACCAGAATGTCGCCAATTTGAAGCCTCCCGCCCGGTTTGAGTACCCGCGCCCACTCCCGCAGCGTGTCTACCTTATCCAGAGTCAGGTTGAGCACTCCATTGCTGATCAGGACATGGGCGAAATCATCGGGAAGCGGTAGCTGCTCTATAAAGCCTTCTTTGAACTCCACATGGGTCATCCCCATCTCAGCCGCGCCGGCGCGCGCTTTACTCAACATCTCAGGTGTCATATCTATGCCCACGACCCGGCCTCCCGAACCGACCATCCGGGCCGCGATCAGAGCGTCAAATCCCGCCCCTGATCCGGCATCCACCACGGTCTCTCCGGAATTGATCGGGCCCAGCAGGAAAGGATTTCCCGTGCCGGCGAACGATGCGATGTTCCCCTCCGGAATGTCGAAGTATAAGGCCGGATCATAATCCAGCCGGGTGGCCGCATCCCTCCCCGTATGAAAATGAAAGCCCTTGTGGGGATCGATAGCAACGCCGGCGTATTCTTTCTTGACAGCACCGCGCAAATCCTCCACCGATAACTCCGGAACCGCCTGCAATGTACTCATCTATTGCTCCTTCCTGCCCTCATGGGGTCATACCTGGTGCACGCATTTTAAACCTGCCAGAGTATCCGCCGGTAACGCCGTCTAAAGGTGACGGCCCCTTACCGCAACAAAACCATCTTCATGGTCTCCGAATAGCTCTCAGCCTGCAACCGATAAAAATAAATCCCCGAGCTCACCGGCTGTCCGCGATCATCGGCGCCATCCCAATTTACAGACTGGTAGCCCGCTGACTGCTCGCCCCATAACAACGTTCGCACCTCGCGACCCATAGCATCATAGATGATCAACTGCACCCGGCTGGCTTCCGGCAGGTCGAACCGTATCATTGTGCTGGGGTTAAAGGGATTGGGATAGTTCTGGCGCAAGGCGTATTGGCCTGGAACCAGCATTCCATCAACAACCGATAGTACTGTTGCCGATACTTCCGCAGAATAATCGCTCTCGTTGCCACTGCTGTCCATGGCCGTAATGCGATAGTAGTAGGTGGTGTCGATGCTGAGACCGGTGATTGTGATGGTCGTGTCGTTGATACCTTCAGTGGTGCTATCTACTTGGGTTGTGGGATTTGCCGTTGTTCCGCCATAGATGCGGTAGCGCAGGAAATCGGCCTCACCGCTGGGTGACCAGGTGAGGGTGATCTGCTGGTCACCGGGAGCGGCGGTCAAGCTAGACGGGGCAAGGGGTGGGAAAAGATCACCGTTCTCATAAGCCAGCGCAAGGATCTCATTGCTGGATAAAAAGCGATTGTATATACGAACATCGTCTACGAAGCCATTAAACCTATTGACTGCGGGATTTGTCTCTCTTCCGATATAGAAATTACTGTTATTGCTGACTGATCCAGGATTCGTAACCGTGGTAGAGTCATAGTTCCTGCCGTTTGCATAGTAATATAATTTCTGGTTACCCCCGTTATAGGCGAGTGCAACATGGATCCATTTAGAAATCTCAAGTTCGGGGTCGTCAGCACTATAAACCTCAATAGCACTGGCATCCTGGCGATAATAAACTAGATGTCCTGCCATGTACAACTCATGGGAAACCGTCGAACCTTCCCTTTTACTGAACAGTCCTGCATTTAGTGTATCATTTTTATTCACCCAAGCCGAAAAGCAGAAGCCCCCTGTTCCCATATCCAGGCTTCCGTCTGGAGGATCCCCCAGATTGATATCATCATTTATCCCGTCAAAGCTATAAGCACTATTGGCGTTCCTGAACCGGTCCTGCGTGAGGGTGGCCCCATTCACTGCTCCATCATTTTCCTTGCCGCTACCATCTAGGGCATTGCCTGCAAATGGCAAATAAGCGACCAACCCGCTTGGAATGATCGAAGGGGCGACATGGACATCATCGGAGGCCACACTCTCATTCCCGCTTGTGTTCACCGCTGTAATGCGATAATAGTAGGTTGTACCGTTTCTCAACCCGGAGATGGTGACGGTCGTATCGTTTATTCCGCTTGTTGTGCTGTCTACCTGAGTGGTGGGATTAGCGGCCGTACCACCGTAGATGCGGTAGCGCAGGAAATCGGCTTCGCTATTTGGCGACCAGGTGAGGGAGATTTGCTGATCACCGGAGGTGGCGGTGAGATTGGTGGGAGGATCTGGCGGTAACCAGTTAACTAAGCGGTAGAGGGAGTCGATTTCAGTAGCATTTAGAGCACGATTGTAGATGCGGATGTCGTCAATTCTACCGTCGAAGTAGTTTTGATAACCTGAGAATGTTCTGCCGCCAATAAGATAGGTCTGGGATGTTGAAAATATCGTCGGATAGTACTGAGGATTGGCAACATCCGGCATCCCATCGAAATAAAAACGGACAGAATCATCAGCGCTATATGCCACAGCGACTTGATGCCAATCAGTATCCAGGATAGACATGTCGGAGTATGAAGCATCAACGCCGACCTTAGCAAACTGGAGATTGCCTGTGGTTTGCATCATGGCAATACCATACCCATTATTCTCATTGCTGAAGAATATCACCTGATTGTTAGTCCAAGTGATATCGTTACCCTTTATCCATCCGATGATAGTGAGCGGGGAGCTTGGTAGATTCAGGGTTGGTGAGCTCCCGACATCAACATAATCATCCACCCCATCGAAGCTGTAAGCGCTATTCGCATTCCCAAACCGGTCCGCCGCCAGGGCGGCACCGTACACCGTCCCATCGTTCCCGTTCCCGCTCTCATCATTGGCATTGCCATTGAAGGGGTAGTACGCCACCAACCCCGCTGGTACCGCATTCACCTCGTTGCTATACCCGCTCTCGTTCCCAGCGCTGTCCACCGCCGTGATGCGATAGTAGTAGGTTGTGCCGTTGCTCAACCCAGGGATGGTGGCGGTCGTATCGTTTATGCCTGCCGTGGTGCTGTCTACCTGGGTCGTGGGATTAGCGTCCGTACCACCGTAAATACGGTAGCGCAGGAAATCGGCCTCGCCGTTGGGTGACCAGGTGAGGGTGATCTGCCCACCACCGGGAGCGGCGGTTAGGTTGGTGGGGGCATCTGGTGCTGGCCAGCCACCTAGCTGGTACAGGGAGTCAATTTCAGCCGCACTCAGAGCGCGGTTGTAGATGCGGACGTCGTCGATGGCTCCGTCCCAATAGTTTGAGTTCAAATTGTACTTGCCAAATTGCAGGGGTGCAGTACCATTCCGGCGCGGAGGACTGACCATGGTTGAATCGTGGACTAATACCCCTTCAAAATACAACTCCGATAGGATTCCATCGAATGTTCCCGCCACGAAGTACCAACTATTAACATTTAGAGTAGTTGTGTGAACCATGTAGAATCCTGAGCCGTCTGATTCAAATAATTCCCAGGCGATCTGATATGTCGATCCTGATAAATTATCCGTGGCAATCAGGTAGCTCCGTTGTGAACCGCCATCATCCTTGCTGACAACTCTCCCACCGATTGGACCAGGTTTTATCCAAGCCGTGACAGTTATGGAATCGTCATCCAGGGCTGTGGCATGACTTACTTGCATGTAATCGTCCAGCCCATCAAAGCTGTAAGCGCTATTGGCGTTGCCATACCGGTCAGTAGTAAGCACCGGGCCTGTTACGGTACTATTATGTCCATTCCCGGTGGCATCATTGGCGTCGCCGTTGAAGGGGTAATAAGCTACGGGACCAGTGGCGATTACGGTCCCAATGGTGATCGATCCGGTCATAGGGGAATGAAACTGGCAGTTATAGAATAGCTGATCGGGGGCGCCGGCGGGGACGATGAAGGTCAAGTCGCCCTGGTCGATGCCGTTGTTGGTGACGCCGGAGCTGTACGCGTTCCCCGTTCCGGTGGATGGGGCTGTATTGATCCAGAAGGGGTGCCCGGTTGCGTTGATATGGAATATGTAGGTGGAGTCCCGCATTAGCGTCAAGGACGGGTTGGTCTGTCCGTCAATGGTGTACGAGCTGAGACCATTATTGACGACCACAAATTCGGTGGCCGCCGGGGCCATCGATAGCGCCCCGCCCAGCGCCCCGATCAACATCGCCCTGCCAATGGTGGTCAACATCTGTCCTTCCTCTTCAAGTTGGTGCTGCGGGCCTTTTGAATATTTGAGGCTGAAAACTAAGGGATACATTTGGCCGTTCCAAGGTTAATCTCACGCCCCATCGGCAGCGTTATGCTCTTGAACAGTCACCGCCGAGCAAGGGTTGTCCTTCCCGCCCATCGTAGACCTCAACCGGCTCCCGTTTATTGCAGGATTCAGGGTTTGTCTTAAGTAGTTGCTTTTATAAGTACCACACTTCGCCCGTTGGCCGGGACGGCAGGGTCCGAGGCCCCACGGTCAGTGGCTGGAACCGAGCGGTTCAGACGCAGGGTGAAGTCAAGTGGGCGGTAAATGATCAGCAGTTTCCATACCGGTTACTTGGATGCCGGGGTTATATTAGGGCCTAAGCTTTGTTTACGGCATAGCAACCGGCTTAATGGGAGAGTGCGATATGAAACGGCTGCTTATCATGTTTCAGATGGTGGCGGCGGTAGTGCTTGGCGCCCAGGATATAATCAGTGTGGGCGTGCGGGGGATCAGCGACGCGCACCGCGACGGCGTTCAAAAGGACCGGCTGGAGGCCATCATGGACGCCAAACGGCAGGCCTGCGAGAAGGCCGGTATAAGCATCGAGTCGACCACCACGGTGGAGAACTTCCAGATGGTATACGACCTGGTGGAGTCCCAGGCCGCGGCGGTGTTGCTGCCGGGCTTTCAGATCATCGATAACGGCTATGGTGAAGACGGCACCTACTCGGTGGTGCTCATAGGCCAGGTCAAGACGGCCACCGCCGCCGGCAGCGACCAGGCCCGCTTTACCATCATCGTGTGGTTTTACGAAAGCGAGGATGCGCTGGAGCAGTCGTACCAGTTGCTTGACCAGCTCTACAAATGGCTGCTGAGGGCCTACGGCGAGTTCACCCTGGACGGCGCCTCCATCGAAACCTGGGAGGACCAGCTAGTGGCGGTCGCCCGCTCCGACTCACTGTACGCCGACCGGCGCTTTTATGCCTTTTCCTACCAGCTGCCCGCCGGGACCGTCCAGTACACCCAGGAGCTGGTCGACTACCCCGACAAGGTCCAGAAAATCAGGCTGCGCGCCAACCGGAGCTACCTAATGGAAGTGGCCGCCTGGAACGGCATCTACTTCAAGGACCCGGCCGAGTTCAGCGGCACGCTGACCAACCCACGGTTGTACGGCACATACCCCGGCGATTTTTCAGAGGTCTACGGGAAGGAGTAGGGGCTATAAATGAGGGACGAGCAAACTTAAGCGCCTGCCGGTGGCAGTTGTTCCGCACCGACGGAATGGGTTGCACTCCGGAAGATGCGGGGATCCGCCACCGCAGGCGGGGTTCAGTACATTGCGCTCCTGTCAGAGCCCATGAACTCATCATGAACCTTAGATGATCTTGGAACCCTCGCCTGGTTCGAAAGGGAAGAATTCAACGGAAACAGAGGCTGTCCTGTAAATTCAGCCTATATATGACACTAACCTTTGATGGAGGACACTATGCGCCTGCTCATGAAACTGCTACCGACCGCGGTCGCGATCCTGCTGCTCGCCTGCACTCCGGCGCTCAAAACAGATAAGCCGGCGGAAGCTCCCAGCGACCTGACACCCCCCATGGCCAAGATCATACCCAAGCAACTGGAGAAGCACGGGCATGTGCGCACGGATGATTACTACTGGCTGCGGGAGCGTGAGAATCCCGAAGTGATCGCCTACCTGGAGGCCGAGAATGAATACACCGAAAAGATGATGGCCCCTACGGAAAAGCTCCGGGAAACGCTATTTAACGAGATCAAGGGTCGCATTAAGCAGGACGATTCTACCGTGCCCTACAAGAAGGATGATTATTACTACTACACCCGCTTCGAGGACGGGAAGGAGTACCCCATCTACTGCCGCAAGAAGGAATCGCTTGATAATCCAGAGGAGATCATGCTGGACGTGAACGTGCTGGCCGCGGGACACGATTTCTTATCCGTGCGTGGTGTGACGGTGAGCTCCGGGCAGAACCTACTGGCCTTCGCCGTGGATACGGTGGGCCGCAGGATCTACACCATCCGCTTCAAGAACCTAACCACGGACGAGCTGTACGAAGAAATGATCCAGGCAGTAGCAGGCATGTCCGCCTGGGCCCTCGACAATAAGACCTTGTTCTACGTGAAGCAGGACCCCGCCACCCTGCGCTGGTATCAGATCTACCGACATGAACTGGGCACCGATCCAGCCGGGGACGAGCTGGTCTACCAAGAGGACGACGAGACTTTCTCATGCTACGTCTGGCAGACTACCTCGAAGCGGTTCATCATGATCGCTTCGTACCAGACTCTGAGCTCGGAGTACCGCTACATCGATGCACACCGCCCCCTGGACGAGTTTGTCATCTTGCAGGAGCGGCAGCGGAACCACGAATACGACGTGGACCACTTGGGCGACAAGTTTTATATACGTACCAACCACCAGGCGCAGAACTTCCGGCTGATGGAGACGCTGGTAACCGCTGCCGGGATGGCCAACTGGAAGGAGCTCATCCCTCACCGTGAAGATGTCCTGCTGAGCAACTTCGAGCTGTTTAAGAACCACCTGGTGCTCCAGGAACGCAAGGCGGGGCTGGTGCACATCCGGATCATCAATTGGGACGGCAGCGGCGAACACTACCTGGACTTCGGCGAGCCGGCCTACCTCGCCTACATCAGCACCAATCAAATCCAAGATACGCAGATCCTGCGCTACGGCTACACCTCCCTGACCACCCCCAACTCCACGTATGACTACGATATGGCTAAGCACGTAAAGACGCTGATGAAACAGGATGAAGTGCTGGGGGGCTTTGAATCCGGCGATTACCAAACCGAGCGCCTGTATGCCACTGCCCGGGATGGTATTAAGGTGCCGATCTCCATCGTCTACCGGAAAGGGATCAAAGAGGACGGCAGCAACCCCCTGCTGCTTTATGGCTACGGTTCTTACGGCAACAGCATGAACGCCACCTTCAGCGCAGCGCGTTTGAGCCTGCTGGACCGGGGCTTCGTGTATGCCATCGCCCATATCCGCGGTGGCCAGGAGATGGGCCGCTGGTGGTACGAAGACGGGAAACTGCTCAAGAAGAAGAACACCTTCACCGACTTCATCGCCTGCGGTGAGTACTTGGTGAAGGAAGGATATACCTCGCCGGATCGGCTCTTTGGCCAGGGCGGGAGCGCCGGCGGCCTCCTGGTGGGCGCGGTGATGAACATGCGGCCCGACCTGTTTAAGGGGATAGTGACCCGGGTGCCGTGGGTGGATGTGGTCACCACCATGCTGGATGAGGATATCCCCCTCACCACCAGTGAGTATGACGAGTGGGGCAATCCCAATGACAAGGAGTACTACGACTACATGCTCTCCTACTCGCCCTACGACCAGGTGACCGCCAAGGACTACCCGAACCTGCTGGTGACCACGAGCCTGCATGATTCTCAGGTGCAGTATTGGGAGCCGGCCAAGTGGGTGGCCAAGCTCCGGGCATTGAAGACGGACAACAACCTGATCCTTTTGAAGACCGACATGGAGGCGGGCCACGGCGGCGCCTCGGGGCGATACAAGCGCTACCGTGATACGGCGTTCTATTACGCCTTTCTGCTGGACCTGGCAGGGATCAGAGAGTGATGGCGAGGATTTCCTCAGATCCGCTGGCTGACCTGCCCCCGTTGTTTGGACCACTTGGTAAGTTAGTGGTTGAGATTGCAGTTAACACGTAGTTGAACTGGTTGTAAGGACAAAATCAAAGGGCGAAATCGTATCCGGTTCCGTATCCGGCAATCTGTGCATGAGTCTGCTGTTATTTGCAGTTATTTGCAATGGGAGGGGGTATATCGGGGCCAAGAAAAAGCCCTAAAAAGGGCCTGTTTCTCGTCGAGTGCCGCGGAGAAGACTCGAACTTCCACGGGATTTCTCCCACTGGATCCTAAATATAGCGCGTGCCCGTCGACAAATGAAAACCCGTATCCGCTCCGTATCCGGTGAAACGACTTTTGTTGTGACTTTTTCCTACTTCAGCAGCACCATCCTTCGCCATGCTCAGGACAAGCCTTGATGGACTTGGTGTAATCCGTTGGGTAATCGAACCCCTGTCGCCAGATCGAGAATCTGAAGATTCCGCTGCTACTTCTACCCGAGGAATGCAAAAAAGTAACGCAGGACGCTCAGGCCAATCTCGGCATAACTTTCTTGGGTTGAGGTAGATTTTAGTTAGTTGGGAAGGGCCTCGATTATTAAAAATAATGCCAAAGAAACTGCAGGTACAACGATAAAGGCTTCCTTATAGCTCTGGGGATTGTATCCCAAATTCATAAAAGTGACGAGCCTCCCGAAACCCGGAGTACGATAGTAGCGCAGACTGTACATAAGGCGCCGACTTTCAAGTTGTGCACCCGCTGACAACACCGGGCCATATCCACCACCAAACGGGTCATATCCACTACCTGGGATTGTACCCACATCAATGCCCTGATCATTGTATTCCTCCGAAAAAGTTCGATAACGCCCCGCGCCAGCCCCTAGAAAAAGCGATGCCCTCATATTCGCCATCGCAAGAACCCCATGTTCTTCAACCATTCCATACGTAATTGACTCAGTCTGACTGCCATAACCTGCGGGAGATAGGCCCTTAGCGGGAGTGACCAAAAATGACCAACTTGCGCGCTGTAATCCCAGGGTCAGTCTGGGATGCCAGTTGAAAGATATATGAAAACCACTCTGTTCTCTTAACTCCATCTCTTTGGAAAAGAGGTACGATATTGCCAAGTTTCTTCCGCTTTCAAGCGGATTGAGACGAATCCGCAGCCCACCAATGAGCTGAACTGGGAACGGCTGTCGACCGATTCGTTTGAGCAGATTAAATATCCCGCCGGCCACTGGTTGTATTTTCGTGGATTCATTAGCACCAAGTTCATAGGTGATAGGTGATCTCTTAGGTTGAGCAACCGATTTGTTCACGGGCAGCCCAGTCTCAGGATCAAGTATTAGAATGCTATCCACTTGAGTTTCCGTGGCTATCGGAAGCCCCGACTCTGGGTCAAACTGCAGTCTAGTGTCAGGATGCTGATGGGCCACCGGGAAAACATTGGGTTGGGTGATCAGCGGGCTGGCAAAGAGGAGTAGGATGGCTGCCAATCTTTTCAAGGGGTATTCCGCCGTTATGTGTTGATTCACAGACTCAG
>JADFMC010000378.1 GCA_022564085.1 Fidelibacterota bacterium
CAGACAAGCCCAGGCTGTACCAGGACGCTACCGCCCGATTCCCTCTTTTTATAGGGTGGAGGCCAGCGAGCGATATACCCAGCACCCCCTGTCCCCCTCTATTCCCACGTTTCCCTAGTGTCATCTACTGCCACTAACTGACGCAAACAAGGTCTGGCGCCTTTAGCGCCCCAGTTAGGCAATGTCCCATCATCTCGTAGAATCACCTCGAACTTCGTCCCCACAGCAATCAACCGCCAGCTCCTGAAGCAGGTGCGCTACCGGACTGCGCCACGCCCCAATCGCATGGGCGAAGCTCTCTACATCGAACGTAACTTAATCGCAACCATCACGCCCTGAGGAGGACACTGCCATGACATTTATTCGCTCCGTCACATGGACCACCTCGGCCATAGGGGCGCTGGTCATGGCCGGTTGCGGCTGGTCCATCCTCAGGGAGGGGGATCGGATCATCTTCCTGGGCAATGCCATGACTGCTCAGGGAAACGACCCCTGCGGATGAAGGTGACCGCTGCCAGCAGGTAGCACCCGATCCCCAGCAATCCCACCACCCTGAAGCCCATGTTCAACGCCACCAGGGTAGCCACCGGGGTCGTCACGACGGATACCAACCCGTTGATTCCCCAGGCCCAGGGGATAAGTGCCTGTGCGTCGGCGGTCTCCAGCCGCCGTATCCCCGCCGGGAAAAAGACCCCCATGACCAGGGCCAGCGGCGCCAGGGCGGCGGTCACCATCACGAAGCGGCTCACGGTCCCCCAGGTCGCCCAGACCGAGGCCCAAAAGGACAGACCGCCCACCAGTGCCCCGAGCATCAGGATGACCAGACCCGCTCCACCGGACACCAACAGATGGTCGGGCAGGGGCAGCCGTCCCGACAACATACTCCCCACCCCGGCAAAGACCAGCAGGGCGGCAATCACCGCCGACACGGCGAACAGGGGATCCCCCAGCACCAGCACCATTTTCTGGATCAACAATATTTCCAGGAACATGAAGCCGCCGCCGATGGCCCCGAAATAAAGCAGGCCGGGGGACCTGTCCCGGGTAGGTGTCCCGCGTGACGGATCGCGGCGACGGGCGCGCTGAACAAGGCCTAAGGGCATGAGGATCAGCAGGCCCCCGCCCACGCCCAGCAGGACTAGGGTGACCCACACCAGCACGTAGCCCCACTCGGCCAGCAGAAAGCCTTCCATGCCCAATGTATTGCGCATCACCGGCAGCGACCTGAGGGTCAGGAGATGATTGAAAAAGGGGCGGTCATCGGTGGGCGGATCCAGGTGAAACGGTGACCGGATCGACCCGCGCCCCCCCAACCCTTCGGCCATCGCGGCCAGGGTGGGCGCCAGGGTGGTGTCGGCCAGCCGGTGGAAGACCCTCGCCCCCGATGATTGCTCAACGCCGGACATGAAATGCCGATCGAAGCCCTCCCGGGATGCAAACGCGATGATCCGTTCCCGCTCCGCAGGAGACCAGGGCCGCCGGGACAGGACCACTGTCATCAGGTTCCAGCTGCCAATGGCCGCCAGGCGGCTCCCCGGTGAGCCCCCATTCTCCGGCTCGTGGGCCTCCAGAGCGGCCGCCATGAGACCGAACAGCTTCAGGGGTCGTCGAAGCGGTGTATCCAACCAGACGCTGGCGCACAGGAGCCCCCCCGGCGACAGTCGATCCACCACGGCGGTCATCCCTTCCACCGTGAGTAGGTAGTTTTCAGCCACCGCCTCCATGCCGGTGGAGGCGCTGATGACCCCACCCATGGGCGGCAACACCACCACATCGTAGTGGGTCGTGTCGCCATAGAGAAAATGGCGCGGCTCGGCGACCACCACCTCCACCTGCGGGTGATGGTAAACGGTGGGCGGCCCTCCTTCCCTATCGGCCAGACGGCCCAGGGCGCGTATCAATCCCCGGTGGCGTTCCACCGCAGTGACCGATCCGGCGCCTTCAACCAGGGCGTGCTGCACGTCAATGCCGGCCCCGGCGTTCAGCACCAGGACCCTCCGCGGCGCGTCCCGGCTCGCGGTGAAAGTTCGGATGC
>JADFMC010000379.1 GCA_022564085.1 Fidelibacterota bacterium
CGACATTGTACAACGCAGATCTGGCGCCCGTCCCATTTGGCAGCCGCACCTGGGGCCTGTGGAACATCGCCGCCCTGTGGGTGGGGATGGCGGTCTGTATCCCCACCTATATGCTGGCCGCCGGGCTGATTTCGGCCGGCATGAGCTGGAAACAGGCCCTATTCACCATCACCCTGGGTAACCTGATCGTGCTGGTCCCCATGATGCTTAATGCCCACGCCGGCACCCGCTACGGCATCCCGTTCCCGGTGCTGCTGCGGTCGTCATTCGGCATCCTGGGGGCCAACGTCCCGGCCCTGATGCGGGCGCTGGTGGCCTGTGGCTGGTTCGGCATCCAGACCTGGATCGGCGGCTCGGCCATCTATAACCTGCTGGCCATCGTTTTTGGCTTCATTCCGGCTGGTCCGGGGGACATGCTGCCGATTATCGGTCTATCGTGGGGCCAGCTGGGCAGTTTTATGTTTTTCTGGGCCATTAATATCGCGGTTATCATGGCCGGTATCGAGAGCATCAAGTGGCTGGAGACGTTGGCCGCGCCGTTCCTGTTGCTAATCGGGCTGGGGCTGCTGTGGTGGGCGGTAAGTGAAGGCGGCGGGTTTGCCGTCATACTATCGGATGCCACCGTGGCTCAGGTGCGGGGTGATCTGCCCGGCGACTTCAATTTCTGGAGGATATTCTGGCCCAGCCTCACCGGCATGGTGGGCTTCTGGGCCACCCTGTCGCTCAACATCCCCGATTTCACCCGTTATGCCCGCAGCCAACGCGACCAGATGCTGGGGCAACTGGTAGGGCTGCCCACCACCATGGCCCTGTTTTCGTTCATCGGTATTGCCGTAACCTGTGCCACCGTGGTCATATTCGGGGAGACCATCTGGGACCCGGTGGCCCTGCTGAGCCGCTTCCCCAGCAAACTAGTCGTGGCCTTCTCGCTGTTTGCCCTCACTTTAGCCACCCTCTCCACCAACATCGCCGCCAATGTGGTATCACCGTCCAACGATTTCTCGAACCTGGCGCCGCGTTACATCTCCTTCAAAAGGGGTGGGCTGATCACCGGTGTGATCGGTATCCTGATCTTCCCCTGGAAACTGCTCAGCGATTTCAACCAGTATATCTTCACCTGGCTGGTGGGATACAGCGGCCTGTTGGGCTCCATCGCCGGGGTGATGATCGTCGATTACTACCTGTTGCGCCGGGGCCGGCTGAAAATTGACGATCTGTACCTGCGGGACGGCGAGTATTCATTCGGCGGCAGCGGGTTCAACTGGCGGGCGCTGGTGGCCGTCGGCCTGGGCGTCTCCCTCAATGTGCCCGGGTTCCTGGCCCAGGCTTCGGGCGGGTCTATCGCCGTGGCGCCCTTTTTCAGCGGCCTGTATAGTTACGCCTGGTTCGTCAGCCTGCTGGTATCCGGGCTGGCCCACTTCGGCCTGAATCGCCTGTTTCCCTGGGACTCGGTAGATTAAATTATGCTGGCTATGATTGGGAGCAGTTTATGTCACTACTGGTAAAAAACGGACGGATCATTACGGCTGTGGACGACTACCGGGCCGATATTTTTGTTGAACAAGAGACCATCACGCTCATCGGCCAGCACCTCAAGGTGCAGGCTGACCAGGTGGTCGATGCTCAGGAGCGGTATGTTTTCCCGGGGGGCGTTGATCCCCATACCCATATGGACATGCCGTTCGGCGGTACGGTGACAGCGGATAACTTCGAGACCGGGACCCGGGCGGCGGCCCACGGCGGGACTACCACCCTGATCGATTTCGCCATCCAGACCAAGGGCCATTCCGCCCTGGAGGGGTTGGAGACCTGGCATAAAAAGGCCGCGGGAAACACCGCCATCGATTATGGCTTTCATATGATCATCACCGACATCGAGGATGGCCGCCTCGATGATTTGCGCACCTTGGCCGACGAGGGCATCACCTCCTTTAAACTGTTTACGGCCTATCCCGGCGTGCTCTACGTCGATGACGGCACCATTTACCGGGTCATGCGCCGGGCCGGCGAGGATGGCACTCTGATCTGCATGCA
>JADFMC010000380.1 GCA_022564085.1 Fidelibacterota bacterium
GCCGAGGATCGAATTGGCGGAGGGCCTGCGCCGGACCTATCAATCCTTTGCCTGAAGTTGCGCCCGGCCGGTGGTCCCCAAGGTTTTGTCAAACGGGTATCGGAAGTATACGGGAATTCAATTTAGCCATCCGAACCGGCTCCGTCCCAACTCAATCTTGAAATGTTGCAACCATCCAACTGAACCGCTCCCGCTGCCAGCCGCGTGCGTTTTGGACACTGGTCCTGTTTGGTTATGGATTATATTAAGTGGTGGAGAATCTGTGCAAAAAAGTGGGTGAGTTAATAAGCGCCTCGACTGAAGAGCACTGCCGGGATGGTTTCGAACAGGATTTCCAAATCGAATAATAGTGAATTGTGCTCAACATAATAAAGGTCCAACAGCACCATTTCTTTAAACTCAACGTCGCTCCGGCCGGAGATCTGCCACAATCCGGTCATCCCCGGTTTAACCCGGGCCCGGTCCTGGATGGCATCCCAGAAATCATCGCTCATCTGCATCAGTTCGAAATCCTCATTCATTATGGGTCGGGGACCCACCAGGCTCATTTCGCCTCGGATGACGTTGAACAGCTGGGGCAATTCGTCGATGCTGAATTTGCGCAGGATGCGTCCTACCCTGGTTACCCGGGGATCCTTTTTAATCTTGAAAAGTCCGGTGGTTTTTTCGAGTTTCAACAGACGATTGCGCTCTTCCGGATCGGTTTTCACCATGCTGCGGAATTTGTAGAACTTGAATCCCCTGCCACCCTTGATGGCGGCCCGGGTCTGGCCGTAAAAAATTGGTCGTCCCGACTCCAGCCAGATCGCCAGACTGGCTAAAAACAGGACCGGTGATAGAAGGACCAGTATAAGTATTGCTCCCACCAGATCGAAACCGCGCTTAATCACCGCCTTGAGGAAGTTCAACTTGTGATGTGGGGGAGCGGAAAGGGTGATACCGGCGATATCGTAAACCCGGGCCATGCGCAGCAGGCTGGTGGCTTCTGGAGAAACCACCCGCAACTTGACACGATGCCGCTGGCAGGTTTCGATCAATTCATGAAAGCCGTTGACCACGAAGCTGTTGGATGGGATGAAAATCCGGTCGATGTCCTGCTCGATGATTACCCGCTCCAGGTCCTGGAAGGGATAGGTAGGCAGTCCTCCGTCCGTCGTTAAATCGTCTGGCCCCCGGCCATTACCATCGTGGACCAGGAACCCCTTGATGAAGTAGCCGAATTCCGGGAACCATTTAAACTTCGAAATGATGCTGTTGCCGGTGGATCCGTTGGGAACGATCAGCGAGTTATAAATGCCCAGGCCGATCCGGCTGAACATACCGGCCATCCATTGTAGAATCGCCCGGCCGACCAGGAAGTGCATCGGCAGCAACAACAGGTACAGGGCAATAAAGCTGCGGGGAATATAGGTTAGCTTCAACAGGTAGAAGGAAGCCAGGATCATGGCGGTGGAGTACACATAGGATTTGGCGGCCAACAGGTAGTGATAATTTGACCGGGCGAAAAAGGCTTGGCGGTACAAGCCTATCAACAGGGAGAAGAAGGAGATGACGGCCCAGAAAAAGGCCACCAGCGGCAACGATTCACTCAGCCCCAGTACCGGCCCACGATAGTAGTTGGCCAGTATCCACCAAGCGGTCACCCCGGAGCCAAAGATGAACATTCCATCGATAACGAAGGTAATCGCCGTGAAGATAGATCTCCAATTGCGACGGAAATATGAGTTCCTGCGCGCCACCGAATTATTTAACCGTGTGCGTTTCTGACAACCCTATTGATCGGATCGGCCCCAGCGCCGATTATGCCCGATCACACCGGAGACAATGGTCTGTACCATGCAATATACCAATCTATAGACAAAATCCCAGCTGTGCAAGTCATTAAAAGTAGCCGCATTTACTGATATTTCGAATGGATTGCTTAGGGACAATAGCGATTCAGGGAGGTTTCTATTCTGCCCGTAACCCGGCTGATTGCGGGCTAGGCCGATGCCGGGGAGTGCAGCTGGGCTTCGAAATAGTCGATGGTTCG
>JADFMC010000381.1 GCA_022564085.1 Fidelibacterota bacterium
TTACGTGCCGGTCCCAGAGCTGCAGCCCGGCATTATTTATGAGCACGTCCAGGCGGGGGTAATCGCGATTGACCTGTGCACCCAGGCTCCGCACTTGCTCCAGGGAAGCTAAGTCCGCCAGTAGCAGCACAACGTTTTCGTTACCGGTGGTTTCCACGATATCCCCAAGGGCCGCCTCCCCCTTTTCCCGGTTGCGGCAGACCATGATCACTTGTGCGCCCCGGGCGGCCAGCTCCCGGGCGGTTTCCTTACCGATGCCGGTGTTGGCGCCGGTTACCAGACAGGTTTTTCCCTGCATACTAATTAGGCCTTTATCTTTTGACGGCATAGGCCGCCAAGGAGTAATGGAATGAAATATGGTGCCCCGGTTTTAGCAGGACACCTGTAAATTTACGGAGGAACATGCCGGACAGCATTACCTATACCACTCCGTCGCCCGTGACCTTTCAGCAACCGCCGACCGATCCCGGCGACCCGCGTCTGAAGCACCGCCGGCAGACATGGGGTACCGGGAGAAGATCAGGAGATCAAAAGCTCATGAACCGAATTCAAACCATGAATTTATCCTCGCATACGTTCCTTTTTACTCGCACCTTTCTTGGTTTTGTGTTCCTGGTGTTCTGGGGCTGTCGGACAATCGAGCCCCACAGGGGATCATATACCCAAGAGGAGATCGACTATTTTTTAGAAATTGCCTTAGGAACCGAATACGGTACTTCCGAGGCAACCATCAAGAAGTGGACAGATAATATTAAAATAACGGTTCAAGGCACTCCCACGGAAGTAGATAGCCAGACACTGAATCAAGTTGTAGATGAACTTAACGACATAATAGACGAGATCGAGCTGGCCGTGGTTAGCCAGAATCCAAACATCGAAATTCATTTCCTGCCGGAATCCGAATTTCGCCTTATTGAACCCAATTATGTCCCCCTGAACTATGGCTTCTTCTGGGTCAATTGGAGTATTAGCGGAAGTATTTACCACGCAAGAATTCTCATATCCACCGATCATGTGACCCAACAGGAGCGTTCCCACCTGATCCGCGAAGAACTGACCCAGAGCCTGGGACTGATGAAAGACTCATACCGATATCCGGACAGCATATTTTATCAAGGCTGGACAGACGTCACCCGCTACCTGCCTATAGACAGCACGGTGATAGAGATTCTGTATCGGTCGGAAATTCGTCCCAATATGACCGGGGAGGAAGTTGTTGCGGTCTTCGACCTCCAAGACAGCTGAGTAAGCCTGGCAGCTGCAGGTGTCGAACAACCAAGGAACCTGCCGGACTTACCCCTCAGTCCTTAAATTCGGTCAGGGCCGCCATGACCTATCGCGCACCCCATACCATTCCGTCGCCAATGACCTTTCCGCAACCGCTGACCGATCCCGGCGACCCGCGTTTGAATCACCGCCTGCAACGATGGGTCTGGGGGCCGCTGATGTTGTGTTGGTGGGAAAGCCTTATGACGGCGTTCCGGACAGGCTCTTTGGGTGGAACCCGGTGGATACGGTGGTGACCAGTGACTGAATTGTCGTAAACAACCTAGAGAGAACCAACAATGGAAAACCTGAGCGCCCAAGTGATTAAGCCGGCCACCCTGGCCGACTACCAGGCAGGCTCTATCGTCAGCCGGGTACTGTTGAAGCAGGAGAAGGGCAACGTCACCCTTTTCGCTTTCGATAAGGGGCAGGAGCTAAGTGAGCACACGGTCCCCTTCGATGCTCTGGTGCAGGTGCTGGAAGGCCGGGCGGAGATCATCATCGCCGGTCAGTCTCATCAGCTCGTGGCTGGTGAAATGATTATCATGCCGGCCAATAAGCCCCACGCCCTGAAGGCGCCTGAGCGCTTCAAGATGCTGCTGACCATGATCCGGGGCTAAACATGTGCCTAAATTCCACCTCCAAACACCAACCACGAGGGACACCATGAACCTGCCGACGCGCGCACAGGCCTGGGAACTGTTCACCGAATACACTAAAAACGATGCCCTGCGCAACCACGGCCGGGCTGTGGAACAGGTCATG
>JADFMC010000382.1 GCA_022564085.1 Fidelibacterota bacterium
CGCCAATCACCGCCACGGCGTCATCACTGGTTAGGTGGCCTTCACAGCGGATACAATAGAGCAGGCTCTCGCGGTTGGCATAGGGATAGATAGGGCGCGACGACAAGCTGATTTCTCCGCCCTGGTCTTCCGTGGGGACGACCGGCTGCTCATCCATGATCCCGGTGGCCAGCACCACCGCTGCGGTTGTGAAGGATCGCTCTTTACCGCTGACCGTGAACGAACCATCCTCCCGCCGCTGCAACGATTGGCAATCCTCTTCCTCGATATCGATCAAGTGGCCGTAGTCGGCTCGCAACCGGTGTAAGGTATTGGCGATGATATCCCGGTTGTTAATGTGATAATGTTCACCGGCTACCAGGTCGGCGGCCGCATCGTGCCCGCCCCGGCGCAGGTCCTTGAGCACCTGGCCCTTGATGACGCCCTCGTGAAAGCCGATCATGTTATCGATATTCGCCACCCACCGGGAGCGGCTGCGTTTCCTGGATTCCTTCGAGCCGGTAAACAGTAAAACCGTCATGTTATTCTGGACAGCCCTGAGGGCCGCCGCGCAGCCGCCGATCCCGCCGCCGATTATGGCTGCGTCATATATCCGGTCAGATTTCATGGCCCACTATCCTTTGCCTTCCAAGGGTAAATTCATCCCCATCGTCTCCCCTCAAAGGTACGGCCTGTGACCCGAGGGTTCAAGCACGACCCTGTTGGTAGAGTGCTGTTGACAGTCTTAGCTTTGCCCCCATGAGCAACCTGGCCGCACTGCTGCAAGCCCGCCCCGATCACCAGCCTCTGCTGGAAACCGCCGGCGCCCTGGGCGAGAAATTGGGCCTGGAGACCTATGTGGTCGGCGGCTACGTGCGCGACCTGCTCATGGGGCGGGACACCCGGGACATCGACCTGATGGTGGCCGGTGACGGGATCGCCTTCGCCCGGGCACTGGCTGACCGCCTAGGTGTGGGCCGGGTGGTAGCCTTCGAGCAATTCGGCACCGCCCTGATACCACTGAAGCATATACAGGTTGAGGTGTCTACCGCCCGTAGCGAGACCTACCAGCCGGATTCGCGCAAACCGGCTGTGAAACCGGGGTCGGTGCGCACCGATATGTCCCGCCGCGATTTCACGGTTAACGCCCTGGCGGTCTCCATCCGGCCGGAATCTTTTGGCGACTTGGTAGATCACCACGGCGGTGTCGGGGACATCAAGCGCCGCCTGCTGCGCACACCGCTGGATCCCGACCTCACCTTCAGCGACGACCCGTTGCGCATGTTGCGGGCCGCCCGCTTCGCCGCCCAACTGCAGTTCGAGGTACTGCCCGAGTGCCTGGAGAGTATCGCCCGCCAGCGGGAGCGCATGAGCATCGTCAGCTCGGAGCGGATCACCGAGGAAATAATGAAGCTGCTGGTAACCCAGCGTCCCAGCGTGGGTTTCCTGATCCTGAAGGAGACCGGCCTCCTGGTGCAGGTCTTCCCGGAGCTTGATGTATTGTCGGGGGCGGAAATAGTGGACGGCCGGGGCCACAAGGATGTCTTTTTGCACACCTTGCAGGTGGTGGACAACGCCGCCGCCCTGAGTCCCAAGCCGGCCCTGCGTTTCGCGGCCCTGGTGCACGATATCGCCAAGCCCCGCACCAAGCGCTACGATCAGAAGCGCGGCTGGACCTTTCACCATCACGAGGAAGCCGGCCGGAAAATGGTGGCCGTCCTGGCCCGGCGCATGCGGCTGTCCAACGAGTTGCGCGATTACCTGATGAAGCTCACCCGGCTGCACCTGCGCCCCATCGCCCTGGCCAAGGAGGGTATCACCGACAGCGCCGTGCGGCGCCTGATGCGTGAGGCCGGTGAGGATGTGGACGACTTGATGATACTCTGCCGGGCCGACATCACCACTAAAAAGGAATCCCTGGTGGCGCGCTACATGGGCAACTTCGAGCGGGTGGAAGCGCTGATGGCCGATGTCACCCTCCGCGACCAGATGCGGGCCTTCCAGTCCCCGGTACGCGGCGACGAGATCATGCAGACCTGCGGCCTGGAG
>JADFMC010000057.1:0-8195 GCA_022564085.1 Fidelibacterota bacterium
CCTCATCTTTAGCCGCCGCCAGAATTACTTCCTTGACCGCCTCCCTCCCGGTATTACGGCCCCCAAACTCGTCGTGGACCATGTAATTCACCGGCGGATCTCGCCTGTGGAATAGGTCAATCTACTTTAATGGCATTATTTATGCAACGGATGTGACTACATCAGCCCGGCAGGGGGCCGGACTGAAACAGGATAGGACGGAAGAGCATGAGTTTGGCAGCGAGAATCTTATCCCCACAACGGGATGTTTCATCCCAGGACCCGGCATTCCTGCAAGCCAGGGTATCGGCCTATTATGACCGGGTGGCCGAAAACGAAAGCCACCTGCTCCGGGGACGACTGCCGGAACGGAACGCCCTGCTATTGGTATCCAACGACTACTTGGATTTGGGCAGCCATCCCGATGTGATCGGCGCGAAGGTACGCGTACTTCAAGAAGAGGGCCACGGCCTGTTGCGGTCGGATGTATTCCGGCACGGGCCCGGTCCACTGACCGATTTTGAGCGAGACCTGGCCCGGCTGTTGCAGTCGGAGGATACCGTGTTGTGTCAATCGGGGTGGGCCGCCAATGTGGGTCTGATGCAGTCTATTGCCGACGCCGGGACGCCGGTATACCTGGACATGCAGGTCCATACATCGATGTGGGAGGGGGTCAAGTCGGCCGGCGCCAATGGCCGGCCTTTCCGCCATAATGATCCCGATTCACTGGAGAAAATGCACGGCCGCTACGGACCTGGCATTGTAGTGGTGGAGACAGTTTACAGCACCAGCGGGGGGGTATGTCCTCTAAGCGATATTGTGGATGTGGCGGAACAGTTTGGTTCGGTGCTGGTGGTGGACGAATCACACTCTCTGGGCGTATTCGGTCCCCAGGGCGCCGGGATAGCGGTGGCGGAAGGACTAGCCTCCCGGATCCATTTCCGCACGGCCTCTCTTTCCAAAGCGTTTGCGGCTCGGGGCGGAATGGTAGCCGGTTCGGCCCGGAACATAGAATTTTTCCGCTACGAGTCATTCCCGGCCATATTCAGTACCGGTGTGCTACCCCACGAGGCCGCCGGTTTCCAGGCCACCTTGAAATTGATCCGTGGGGGCCACCGGCTGCGAGAGCGGCTGCATGCCAACGCCGACTATCTGCGGTACCACCTGCCGGCGCTGGACTACAACATTGGTGAGAGCCAGTCACAGATCGTTTCCATTATCGCCGGCAGCGAGGCCCGCACCCTGGTATTGCGTGACGCCCTTGAGAGCCACGGTATTTTCGGGTCGGTGTTCTGTTGGCCGGCCACGGCCAAAAACAGGGCCCTGATTCGTTTCTCCGTGAACAGTTCCATAACACAGGCGGAACTGGTACGGCTGGTGGCGGTATGTGAGCAGATTAGAAATGAAATTGGGCGGGAAGAAAAACCAGCGCCCAAAATCCCCGTCCGCCCGGCCGAGGTTTTGCAGCCTACTAGCTCGTGGCCAGGGTTTCCTGCTCTCTTCGGCTTAACTCGCCGATAATCTTCACGATCAAGGACTCCACGTCATCCTCGTCGTATTCACCGGGGTGGTTGGCGGTGTTCAGGATGATCCACTGGCCGTCTGCCCGGTTCAACTGGTAGTTAAGGTCCTGTAACATTTCAATGGCATAGCTGTTGATGGCCCGGGCCGGAAAAGCCCCGGCATCAATAATGATGGTCCAGCTGGTATTAGGACCGAATCCCTGCATGTCGTAATAGTAGGAGACACCGTTGTACGAGTTGGCATCCATGGGGCTCAGGGCGCTGGGCCGCAGGTTGCGTTGGGTCTCGATCAACGTCCGAGTTTTTTCGGCATACCTAGCGGCCACCTCCCGAGGAAGGGCATATAACCGCTGAACATCCTCGAAATCGCGCACCTGTACCTGGAGCTGCTCTAGGTCAAGCGTTATCAACTCGGCGGGATCTAGAAAGCTGCTCCCGTATTCGACGATTTCTTCCGATAGGATGATAGCGTTGATGCCCACAATTTCCCGGATGCCGGGAATTTTGGTGAGCTCCTCCATGCGGGCCGTTTTGTTTACATTGAGCCCGATGATAGTGGGATCGATAAGCGTGTTACTGGCCAGATTACCGTAAATGGCGTTACCGGCATGTACGGCGATACCGAAATTGAGAGGTTCGTGCCCCTGGGACACAAGCTGCCTATTGATCTCCTCAATCGAATTGACGAAGAAAATAGCCAACGAGAGAATGTTTACTACGGCATTATCGCGACCGGGCTCATCATCGCTATACATGAAGATTGAGTCCCCCACCGGCTTGATCACCGCCAGGTCCTGCCCGATGCGAGTAATTTCAGTAAAGCATTGGTTGATCAGCTGGGCCACCATCTTCTCTGATTCGTGGCCGAACAGCTTGGTGAAGTTCCGGATATCCGCCTCCATGATGGCACAGAAGCGCTCCTCCTGTTTGGTGATCAGCTTGATGGCGGTTTCCAGGTCGAACTTGCGCTGGAACTTGCGCAACTTGGCCACAATGGTATTGCTTAAAAAATGGCTCAGCAGCAGGTTCTGCTCCTGCATCATCCGGGAGTTCTCCGCGGTGATTTTGCGCAGTCGCTTTTCAAAGCGGGTCTGTATTTTCCGGTAGCGTTGCAGCTGATAGTTGAGGATGCCCCCGAATACCAGCGGAAAGAGGAATATCACCAGGTACTGCAGGAAGTCGGCATGATTGAAGCTACTGCTGGTCGAGAAGCTGAAACCGAACCAGAACAACCCGCCGGCGGCGAAAAACACGAGTGCTGTGCGCCAGTCAACCAGGAGTGTCAAGAGGAAAGCTGCCCCGAGGGTGGAGAGGATCCAGACTTGGGAAAAGTCATTTTGGATTAAAAAATAGGTGAAGAAAAAGGGAATGTTATAAACCACTGCGATATGGAATCCCAGCGGCAGGTAGGGGGCCAGGCGCCGGGGCCAATAATGGCGGAATACAATGGGCAGGCACAGCAGGCTGCCTATTATCCGCAGCGGGAGGTTTTCGTACGGTTGGGGGAACAGGTACCGCCAGATGATGTAGAAAATTGGGTGTCCGATCAGGCCCAGCCAGGCGGCGCTGACCATAAAAGGGCTGGCGTTTTCCATGCTCCTGATTAAGGTGCGGTCCAGCCATTGGCGCCACCGGCCGCCGACAGGGGCTTTGCGGGCGGTCATGGCCTCGGTGACCTGGTAGTTGTCCGGGCAGTCAGGCAAGTTGCCAGGGGGACATCTGAAGAGCCGGGCGTCTGTTTCATTGGTTGATACTGACCGGGATGCGTCGCACTGAATTTAGAGCAATTTAAAGCTCGAGAATAGCCCAAAGGGTCTGACGACCTGTTGCCTTCCTATCGGGGATAGCTGAAAGGTGGTTTTCACATCCCTTTCGAATTGCCGTACTGAGCAGCGCTGTCTAAATTCACGCGCTGTGACGAACTTACCGCGTGAAAAAGCACCCCCGGACGATCGGGGGCGAGTGCGATTCGCATTCCTGGCCACCATCGGGTCGCTGATGTTTGTGCTGGTGGTGGGCATATTGGGGGCCGTACTGTTTCAGCGCCTGCGGCCCACTGCGGCAGTCGATGCCAATCTGCCCAGATGGGCCATATTGATAGGAGAGGCACTGATAATGGTGCCACTGGTATACATTCTACGGCGCAGCAACCTGCCGCTGCGGGAGACCTTAAGGCTGCGAGCGGTAACCGGCCCCACCCTGCGAGCGGCGCTGATGATCGGGCTGGGCGCTGCGGTGCTGATCGATGAGCTTGACCGGTTGATCGCCCTGGTTTTTCCTTTGCCCCCCTCAGTTATGGGCGCCATGGATCTGCTGGTCATCTCCAATATGGGGGAGGCCCTGCTAATGATTGGCGGAGCTGTGGTGCTGGCGCCGCTGGTGGAGGAAGCGCTATTTCGAGGTTTTTTTCAGGGGCAGTTGGAGCTGGGATACCGGGATGCTACCAAGGCGGTACTGTTCTCGTCGCTGCTGTTCATGTTGTTGCATTTTAATCCGTGGTGGGGAGTGCAGATTTACATTTTCGGCATGGTCTTGGGGTTCCTGGCTTGGCGTACCGGGAGCATCTGGCCTTCCATCTACGTGCATGCCATTAACAACGGGTTGGCATTGATGCTGGCCAATGTCGACAGCGGCTCCCAGGAATGGTACCTCACCGGGCAGCATGTATCTCCCGGCTGGCTGCTGGTGGCGGCCTTGCTGTTGTACGCAGGGTTCCGGTTATTGCTGGTGGAAAATCCGCCACCGCCGGCCCTATCGGGCGAGGAAGGTTCGCGGCAATGAAAAAAGTGGAAACCGTCCTGGACTTGATCGGTGGGACTCCATTAGTGCGCATCGAAAAACTGGCCGATCCCCAGGGAGCACAACTGTGGGCCAAACTGGAATATTTGAATCCGGGCGGCAGCGTCAAGGATCGCATTGCCCAGCGGATCGTCGCGGACTACGAGGCAGAGGGTAAATTGCTCCCCGGCGGTACGATTGTAGAAGCCACCAGCGGCAACACCGGAATGGGACTGGCCATCGTGGCCGCCATCAAGGATTATCGCTCTATCTTCGTGATGCCCGACAAGGTCAGCGATGAGAAGCGCCGGTTGCTGCGGGCCATGGGGGCAGAGGTGGTCATCTGTCCCACCGCCGTGGTGGCGGACGATCCCCAATCCTACTATTCCGTGGCCCGCCGCCTGGCGGAGGAAACCCCCGGTGCGGTGCTGGCCAACCAGTATTTTAATCCCTCCAACTTGAACGTGCATTATGAGATCACCGGTCCGGAAATATGGGAGCAGACCGATGGTAAGATCGATGCTTTTGTCGCTTCCATGGGGACCGGCGGCACCATTTCCGGGATTGCGCGCTACTTAAAGGAGCGCAACCCAGCCATTAAGGTATGGGCCGCCGACCCATTCGGCTCCATCCTCAAGACGTACAAAGATACCGGGCGTATGACCACCGGCCATCCATATCTGGTGGAGGGGATCGGTGAGGATATCGTTCCGGGCAACCTGGACTTCGAGGTGATCGATGAGGTTGTAAATGTTAGTGATGCGGACTCGTTTCACATGTCACGGCAACTGGCCCGCCAGGAGGGGATATTCGCCGGCGGTTCCACCGGTACTATCCTGAAGTTGGCGGTGGATGTGGCCGCCGGGATGCGGCCCGGCCAGGTGGTGGTGACCATTGTGCCCGATTCCGGCGAACGCTACCTGTCCAAACACTTTTCAGATGAGTGGATGCAGGATAAAGGCATGCTTACCCGCGAGCGGGCCTCTCTGGAACTACTGCGGCAACTGAAGGATCAGGAGCTGCCGCCCATCGTCAATGTCGCTGGGGATCAGAGCGTCAAGGAGGCCCTGGAGCGGATGAGCGCCTACAACGTCTCCCAGCTGCCGGTTATTGACGGGAAGCGGAACGTCGGCAGTGTACGGGAGAGCAACTTGTTAGCCAAGGTGCTGGCTGATAATGCCCAAATGGAGCAGCCGGTGAAAGAGGTAATGGAAGAGCCCTTCCCTACCTTGGAGGAGAGCGCCAGTGTGGCCCAATCCATACCGCTGCTGCTCAAGCATCAGGGGGTAGTGCTGATCCGCGATGACCGCCCGGTGGGGTTTATCACCCGCCACGATGTGATCAATTTTTCGGATGGCCGATGAGGAAGGAATTTATAGGCACTGAAGGGATGGTGCTGCTGGAGACGGTCCGGCGGCTGTACCGGCGCAAGGCCTGGTCTGCCCTGGGCCGGGTGCTTAAGAAGATCCACCCCGCGGAACTAGCCTGGATATTTCGGTATCTGACGGCCAAGGAACGCCAGGTTATATTCGGAATGCTCAAGGAGCCGGAGCAGATTGGCGAATTTCTAAGCGAATTGGACGAGAGTATCCGGCTGGAGCTGGTATCGTCCCTATCGCCGGAGGGCATCAGTGAAATGATTGCCGCCATGTCGCCCGATGACGTGGCGGACCTGCTGGACACCCTTGACGAGCAGTTGCGTCAGGAGGTGCTGGCCCTGATGGACAAGGAGGACGCCGCCGAAGTCGAGGATCTGCTGCAGTACGATACTGACACGGCCGGTGGGATCATGTCGCCGGATTTCCTGGCTATGGATGAGGGGCTGAAGGTCAGCGAAGCCATCCAGCAGGTGCAGAAATTGAGTGAGGAAGCCGAAATGGCTTTCTATATTTATGTAACGGACGGAGCCGGTAAACTCCAGGGAGTGCTTTCCCTACGCCAGCTGCTGATGAATGCCGGCACCAAGCAGCTGGTGAATATCATGGAAACCGATGTGATAGCCGTAACCCCGGAGACCGATCAGGAAGAGGTGGCGCACATCGTATCCCGGTACAACATCATGGCGGTACCGGTGGTGGACCATGACGGCGAAATCCTGGGTATAGTGACGGTAGATGATATTTTGGATGTGATCCGTGAGGAGGCCACCGAAGATTTTCTGCGCATGGTGGGCGCCGGCAAGGACCGGGAGATCCTGCTCAAGCCGGTGATGCAGAATGTGTGGACTCGTCTCCCCTGGCTGGTGGCCAGTTGGCTGGGCGGCATCCTGGCCATGCTGGTGATCAGGAGCTTCGAGGCGGAGCTATCCCAGCTGCTGATTCTGGTCGGTTTCATTCCGGTTATTATCGGTATGGGGGGCAACATCGGTACTCAAAGCAGTACCATCACCATCCGGGGGCTGGCTACCGGAAGAATCAATATCAAGCACGCCTGGGGTTTTATCGGCAAGCAGTTGCGGGTTGGCCTGATCCTCGGCTTGATTTTCGGTGTGATGCTGGGGCTACTGGGTTGGGCCTACGGCGAACCCCGCCTGGGCGCCGTGGTGGCCTTGGCCATCGGCTTCACCATGTTCATCTCAGCTTTGCTGGGAACTCTGGTCCCGGTGATCCTGCGGCGGCTGGATGTGGACCCGGCCGTGGCCACCGGCCCCTTTGTCACCACCACCACGGATGTTCTCGGGGTGCTGATCTATTTTCTACTGGCCAAAAGTCTTCTGGCACTATAGTCGACGCAGTCTGGTGGACAAGGCACGGGGACCTGCCAGGGCGGCCTGGTTACTATTGGCGCTGGTGGTCTACGGGCCGCCGGCGGTTAAAGCCCAAACCCGCACCTATGTGGTGAGCTGGCTGGGGTTACCGGTGGCCGATGTGACCATAGAGCACAGTCCCCAGGACAGCTTGCGGCAGAGTCATTATCGGGCCCGGACCAGGACATGGTTGAACTCGTTTTACTCGGTAGACAACCAATATTGGATCTTTCAGGATACACTCACCGGGCAGGTGGTTCGATATCGAAAGCAGATTCTGGAGCGAAACCGCCGCCGCGAGTTTGAGGCCCAGTATCGGTTCGACCTTGGACAGGTAGTCTACTCCAACGGGGCCACCCGCCCACTTGAGCCGGGCGACCAGGGTCTCTTCAGCGCCCTGCAATGGGTTGAGAGCTACGGCTGGCAAAGCGGGCAGGAGCAACGATTGGTGGTGGAGGTGGAGGGGGTATTCTGGCAGGTGTTGGCGTGGTGTGAAGAAGTCCGGCGGAGCGCTGACTCGCTGTCAACCGTGGCCCTGGTGACCGCCCGATTTGAGCGCCAGCTACGTGGTGAACCGGTTCTAAGCAGCACCGATGTGCTCACCGCCCTGCTCCCCGGCCCGGAGCACGAACTGCGGTTCGAACTGGATCTGGAGCGCCGCCTGGTACTAGCACTGGAATTCGGCTCCCTGCCATTTGTAGTGCGAGCCCGGCTTGTTCCTGAAGACTGACCATGGCCTTGGCCGTAAATTATTAGTGGTGGTTTAATGTGGTCCCAAATTAAAGATTTTTTCCGGATCTACTGGCGGTCAATCGCTATCGTCTCCGCTCTGGCGGCTCTGGTGGCGGTGGGGTTATTACTAAAAATCGACGCCAAGATAGTGGCTTTAATAGCTCTGGTGGTCGGTTTCGTTACCAATGGTTTTGTAGCCCTGGCCACCTTGATCTCTTTAGTTCCGCTGGTGGGGCCGCTGTTGGTCAAGGTTCTTTCCCTGCCCATATTTTGGTTACTCAACACCACCGGGTACTTCGCCTCACTGCTGGCCATTAAGAAGGGCTTCCGAACTGAGGTGATCAACAACCGGTTGCTGACCATCATGCTCTTGATCGGCATTGTAATAGGCTATGTTCTCGGTAACTTCCTGCCCCTGAATTAAAGCGATCGCGTTC
>JADFMC010000057.1:8205-9415 GCA_022564085.1 Fidelibacterota bacterium
GATTTACTACATTGCACCTATGCAAATGCCGCTGGAACGCTTCGATTTTTTTCAAATATGTGGTGGGCATCATTTTTTTCTAAAAGCTCCTTGGTATATTGGCCGACAATGGCAAACGATTTCTATAGGTTGCGAGCAAAGTTTTTGAAACCCACGCGACGATCAAATTCGGGAGGTGTGCAATGAAGAGAGTAAGTATTTAGCTGTGGCACTGATGTTGGGAGGATCAGCTCGTATACTGCCGGCACACTATGCAAGCATGAGGTCTGAATGTCGCTGTTTGGATATTCGGGCATTTGGCAACACAATATACAATGGAGGATATTGGAATGAAAAAGAAGGGGTTTCTGCTGTGTATTCCGCTGCTGGTTCTTACAGCCCTGCCGGCTAAGGACACGGACGGTGGAACGAAAGCAAGCGTTACACGACAAAGACTGGCGGCCCGGGCAACTGATGCGGCCATCGTGAACGCTTCCAGCAGCCGTCAGCTGCGACAACGACCGTTTTCCCGGGAAAAGACCGTACGCTACCCATTCCTGGGAGAGCTCAGGATCAGAAAACCAGGGGATGCCAGCCGGTTCCAGGTTCTAGGGCCGGCCGCGACGATTGCGGTTGAGATAACTGACGCTAGCGGCACGCCCATCAGCGAGTATGCAGTAGGTGATACTATCGCCATTATTATCACCTATCCCGACTCGGTCTGGATAAAGCCGTATGTCGACAATGGAGACGGCAGTTTCGATCCGGAAACGGACTTCTACTTCTCCCCCAAAGATCCGGAAGAGGGTGAGGAAGAAATCGTCATAATTGATGGTGACGACGAGGATGAAACCCCCGCTGGTGATGGTAAATGGAAGCTCACTTTCAATACCGGTGAGCCAGGTGAAGAGGATGTAATCTTCAGCCTCCAGGGGGTCAAGCTCTTTTTCAGCCTGCTTAACAGTGCTGGGACGGACACCGGCCTGGCCACTCTGGACGCGCTGCCGCTGGTTTCTACAACCAGCCTGTCGGGCAATGTGACCAAGTTTGATGCTTCTGCGGCCCCTAATGTGGTAATGATCGCCTTCCCAATGACAGCGATGGAGATGGAAGGCCCGCCGGAAAGTATGTTCATCACCCTGACAGATACCGCGGGAGATTACACGCTCTTCATCAAAGACGATGCCGCCGCCGGGAACTTTGGCCTCTTCGCTTTTGATTTGTTGGGACA
>JADFMC010000058.1 GCA_022564085.1 Fidelibacterota bacterium
TCGCCATTATAGACCGGGTCGGCGTAATAATTATACCGGCGGGCAACCCGGTTGCCCAGGTCATACCCATACAGCGGGATGACCCCGTCCCAGGAGAAATGGGTCACCTGGTAGCCGGAGATCAGTTCCAGTTTCACCGCCTGGTCGGGCTGCAGGGCCTCACCGATCAGGTGCAGGGCATCCTGCCTGGTGCCACTGCCCAACCGGTAGCCATCGCTACGGATACGGCTATAGCGCCCGTAGACGGTGAACGGCTGCCCGGACCACGGCTGACCGCTCCACTGGACGGCTAGTTTGCGAGTGGGCGAGGAAAAGTCGCCGGTGAAATCGCCATAGCCGCTCTTGATGGTCAGTCCCGGTGGGGTGGCCCGGGGGCTGGTGACCAAGTTAACCGAGCCGCCTATCGCCGAGGCCCCGTACAGGGAATTGCCCACCCCCCGCTGGACCTGCACCGATGCGCTGCCGGCCAATATATCGCCGTGGTCCACCCAGTAGACCTGGTGGCTCTCGGGGTCGTTCAACGGGATGCCGTTGATCATAACACCGATGCGGTCCTGGTCGAAGCCCCGGATCTTGAGATAGGTATAGCCCACACCGTTGCCCGCATCGGAGAAGGCGTATACGCCGGGCAGTCCGGCCAACGCCATGGGTAGGTCCTCCACCGGCGCCGCCAGCGCCAGGTCCCGGTGATCCAGGGTGGCAAAGGCCACCGGAGTGCGGTCCTCGCTGCCCCGGGTGGCGGTGACGAACACCTGCTCACCCAGCAGCAAGCGCGGTTTAAGGGATATGGTAATGATACTGGCGCGCTCCGGGGGAACGGTAAACTCGAGCGGCTCGTAGGCGATGTGCGTCACCTCCAGCAGTTCCCCGGCAGCCACCGCCAGGGAGAACTTCCCCTGGGAATCGGTGCTGGCGCCGGCGCTGGTTTGGGCAATAACGATATTGACTAACGGGATGCCCCGGCCCGACTCGGCATCCACCACCCGGCCGCGCAACGGCCCCTGGGCGCCAAATAAAGTAGAAGCAAGTAGGAATAGTATCGGGGACAGGATCCGATACTTGTTCAAGCAGGTGTTCATAATTCCCTCCGCTGGCATTATCCAGGTCAGGTTCGTAGGGTGTGTTCTCAGCCTCCCGGTCATCGGGGGAAGCACCCCGTTTGCGGCTGCAAATTACTACCACTGGGCGCAGTATCAAAGGTTCGGGCACTTACGGGCAGCCAGCCTTAAAGGGATTGAATCTTAGCTGGTAGCGGGCGTACTTTCCGGCCAATTAATTCACCAGGAGACTGTATGAAACCACTTCCAGAGATTACGCTCAAGGCAGTTATTTTAGGTATACTGTTGTCAGTGATACTGGCGGGAGCCAATGCCTACCTGGGGTTGTTTGCCGGCATGACGGTATCCGCGTCCATCCCGGCGGCGGTGATCTCCATGGGCGTGCTACGAATGTTCCGCAAATCCAATATTCTCGAGAATAACATTGTGCAGACCGCAGCCTCGGCGGGTGAAGCGCTGGCGGCGGGTGTAATCTTCACTATCCCGGCCCTGCTGCTCATGGGGTACTGGACCGAATTCAGCTTTGCCGAACATTATTGGATAGTAACCGGTATCGCCGGCGTGGGCGGCCTGATCGGTGTGCTTTTCACCATCCCCCTACGCAGAGCGCTGATTATCGAAGAAGGCCTCCAGTTCCCTGAGGGCGTCGCCACGGCGGAGGTGCTCAAGAGCGGTGAGGGCGGAATGGGGCTCAAGCTCCTGGTACAGGCGGCCTTGATCGGCGGTCTGTTCAAAATCGCTTCCGAAGGGCTGCGGCTATGGACCGGCATTCTCAGCGGGGCCCGGGCGGTGGGTCACAGCTTCGCCTCCTTCCAGTTCAACCTGTCACCGGCCCTCATATCGGTGGGCTACATCGTCGGACTGAACATTGCGGCCCTGGTATTCGGCGGCGGGGTGATCGGCCGCTGGATCTGCCTACCGATCATCGCCCTGGGCCAGGAAATTCCCCCGGATATATTGGCCCAGGGGGCCGACGCCGCAGTTACCTACCTGCACAATAACTTCGTCAAATATATCGGGGTAGGGGCCATGATCGTAGGGGGGTTGTGGGCCCTGGTCAACTTGCGCAGCGCTATCACCCGGGGAATCAAGTCGAGTATGGAAGTCTACCGCAAGGTCCGTGATGAAGGCGCCGCATCGGTGGAACGTACGGAAATGGATACACCGCTGCCGTGGGTTATGGTCGCCTTGGTATTTTCCCTGGTGCCAATCTTTGCCATCTATTTAACAGTGGTACACAGCGTGTTACTTTCGGCATTCATGGCAGTGCTGATGCTGATCGCCGGATTCATTTTTTCGGCGGTGGCGGCCTATATGGCCGGCTTGGTAGGTTCTTCCAACAATCCCATTTCCGGGGTGACCATAGCCACCATCCTATCATCATCCATTTTATTATACATCCTCAAGGTGTACGGCGGGGCAAACGTCGGCCCGGCGGCGGCTATTTTTATCGGGGCGGTGGTCTGCTGCGCCGCTGCCATCGGCGGCGACAACATGCAGGACTTGAAGGCGGGGTATATACTGGGGGCCACCCCCTGGAAGCAGCAGATCATGCAGGCTGTCGGCACCGTGTCGGCGGCCTTCGTGATGATGCCGGTACTATGGCTGCTGCATAAGCGCTACGGCATCGGGGTGCAGGTCCACCCGGGCGTAACCCCCCTGGAGGCGCCCCAAGCCGCCCTGATGGCCAACATTGCCCGGGGGGTGTTCGAGCAGAACCTGCCCTGGGGCCTGATCATTACCGGCTGCCTGGGGGCGGCGGCCATCATTGCAGCCGATAAATACTTAGAGCGGCAGGGCTCCGGTTTCCGCCTGCCGATACTGGCGGTGGCGGTGGGCCTGTACCTGCCGTTCAGCCTGGTGGTGCCCATATTCGCCGGCGGAGTGATCGCCTATGCCACCAGCGGTACCTACACCCTGCACACCGAGAAGACCAACCAGTCCGGGCTGCTGTATGCCTCCGGCTTGATCACCGGGGAAGCGTTGATCGGCATAACGCTGGCTCTCCCACTGATGATAAAAGAATTTACCCCCTGGAAATCGATTCCCATCGAGTTCTATCTCTTCGATACCGCACCCCTGGGACCGTGGCCGGGGGTATTGCTGGTGATCGGGGTAGGCTGGCTGCTCTACCGGGCGGCCAAAAATGACGGTACCACGGAGTAGGAACGATGTCCATAAAACCGGCCAAGTTCCCCAATCGTCGAGGGCCCTGGGCAGCGGGAGGCGCCCGGTGAAACTGGACCTGGATTTTTTCCAGCACCTCCCCAAGGCGGAATTGCATTGCCACCTGGACGGGTCGTTACGCGTACCGACGGTAATAGAACTGGCCACCCAACAGAAAGTGGACCTGCCCACCAAGGACCCCACCGCCCTGCATGGGATGATGAGTATCGGTGAGCGGCTGGGTACGCTGGAGAGCTACCTGGACCTGTTCAACTTGCCTTTATCGCTGTTGCAAATTCCTGAAGCGCTCGAGCGGGTGGCATACGAGCTGGCCGAAGACGCCTGGAATGAAGGAGTGCGGTATATTGAGATCCGTTATTCCCCCGTCTTGCACACCCGCCAGGGGATGACCGCCGCTGAGAGCATCGAGGCTGTCAAGCTGGGCCTGGACCGGGCCGAAAACGACTTCGGGATGCGCACCGGCATCATCATCTGCGGCATACGCAGCATCTCACCGGAAGTATCTCTACGGCTGGCCGACCTATCGGTGCAGTTTAAACACAAGGGGGTGGTGGGTTTCGATTTGGCGGGGGCCGAAGAAAATTTTCCCGCCAAGCATCACCAGGAGGCCTTTTCCTTAATCCTGAAAAACAATATCAACACCACCCTGCACGCCGGGGAAGCCTTCGGGCCAGAAAGCATCCATCAGGCCATCCACTACTGCGGCGCCCACCGCATTGGGCACGGCACCCGGCTGATGGAGGACCAGGAGCTGATGCATTATGTGAACGACCACCGGTTGACGCTGGAGATGTGCCTTACCAGCAATGTGCACACCAGGAGCGTCCGCAGCCTGAAGGAACACCCCTTCAAGTATTACTTCGACCAGGGTATCCGCGTGACCCTCAACACTGACAACCGATTAGTTTCCAACACCACCCTCTCGAGGGAATATCTCATCGCCAAAGAGACCTTTGGCCTACAGCTTGATGATTTCCGCGATATCATCATCAATGGTTTCAAGGCGGCCTTCATTAGCCACCAGGAGCGGCGCGAGATAATCAAAGGGGTGATAGAGGAACTGGAGTCTGAATTCGGGATCAAGCAACTTATTGTCGCCTGATTACGGCTACTTTGCTTACGCCGGAGCGCCCATCCGCCAGATAGGCGGCTACCAGGTATACCCCTGATCCGACCCACTGGCCATGGGCATTGCGGCCGTCCCAGAAGGCCTGGTAGCCCTGGATAGCTCCATCAGCGGCGGCCAAGCGCCGTACTAACCGCCCTGAAACTGTGAAGATCTTCACCTCTGACCCCTGACGGAGACCATCGATGACCAGCGGTGTGGTCGCCGGTATATGGAATGGACTGGGATAGAGCTTAAGTCCGGCGTAATCACGGGCGTCTTGCCTGAATGGCATTCTTAAAACGGATATGCCTTTAGCGGTGGCGATATAGGCCAGGCCTTCCAGATCATCGAGGTAAATATCCAAAACCTCATTGGAAGGCAACGGGCTGTTACTCACGTTAAAACCGTCCACATCGGGCCAGAAAGTAGTGTTGTCCAGCAATACCCACAGCCCATCCTGGGTGGAACTGATCCACTTGTTATTCTGAGCATCCACCCGCACCCGGGCTCCCTGACTGAACGGTATTTCGTTTAGGAAATAACCGAAGTTAGTGGATGGACGGAGGGTTGGTCCCGGTTCCACCACCCAACCCATCAATCCCTGGGGCGCCAGGGTCCACAGAATACCCTTATGGTCGAAGGTCATCGACCAGATGGTATTGGGGTCATCACTCGCCAGCCGGGAAACGGGCCGAAACCAATTATCGTCCGCTTTATCATCCAATGTGCCGCCAAAATCGAGCACCGTAATGCCGCCCGGACTGGAGGCGTGCACGTTTTCCTCGCTGGCAATCCACACCCGCCCCAGGCTGTCAAAAGCGATTTCCGTGGAGGTTTGGTTCAGACCGTTATTGCTTGCCCCCCAATTAAAATGGACCCATTGTTCATCCGGTTGCAAAACAGCCAAGGCATAACCGTGGATCTTGCCTTCCAAAAGGGCGACCCAAACGTTCCCCTGCTCGTCCATGGCCATGTGGCGCACAGTGGTGTAGCCACTCCCAACCAGGCCGTCCAGTACGCCATCGGTGGTGTCATATTTAGTGTAACTGAGGGTATCATGGAAGCCTAGCCGCAGCAGTGGAACTGCTGCCGGGGCGTTCCCCTTGAAACCAACCAGTAGATCACCATCGGGTAGTTCCACCATATTCCAGGAAGGTTTGCCGCGGTAATACAAAGTATCGGCCAGATAGTACTCACTCTCGTCAATCAGATGATTACCGTGCAGGCGGGTTCCCAGTGGCTTATGCAAGGGATAATACCCTGGTATAATATTGTACCATGACCGGCCGTTGAACCTGGCGACCCCACCGCTGCCGGCTGCCACCAGCTCCCCGGTGCTTAATTTCAGGAGGGCCGAGTAGCTCTGCTCCACAATACTGTTGGCGCCCAGAGATTCCCAGCTATCCTGCAGCAGGTCATAGCGGCTCATTCCATTGCCCCTGATGATCGCATAGACTCCTTCCACATCATCAGCCAGAGCGGTGGCGATCACCTGCCCTTGAGTCCGGCGGGATACCTTGGCACCCTGTCCGGGAGTTAAGAATAGTAGTAAATTTGAAAATGAGACGATGAACTTGCCGTCTGGAGCGGGGGCCAGATGGCGTACAGTGGAGCCATTGAATTTATTGGCCACCTGCCAACCGCCGGGCGATCGACGCCAGAGCGCATCCAACAGCGGGCCGTTATTATCAATCCCGTTCAAGGCCAGCAGCCAGTGTCCGGTGGAATCGACGTGGTACTGGATCAATTCGCCCAGGGTATCTCCGGCCAGCGCTACCCAACTTAGGGGGTCTTTAAGATTCCCCCGCGCCACATCTCCCGCCAGCACCGCCGTTGGGGTGGTAACGATTAAGGTATCCCCGTCCAGATCCAGATCATTGATAGCCGCCGGCCGGCCGGGCAGGTTGGGCCAGATGTCCCGGTAGGTGAACCGGCCGGCCTCACGGGGGATATCGATGATCCCCACCTCACTACCCCGCCGAAAGGCGGCGAAACCACGGTCGGCGGTGGCGGAGATGTGGGTAATCTGGTCAACATCCAGATCGATTACATCCAGGACGCCGGTCTCCAGGTTGTACACCTGAATGATCCCCCGCGGCTCAGCACCCCCCAGCCACAGGTTGCCATCCACTACAGTCAACGAATTAATATCCGGATAGACCAGCCCTTCCGCCAGTCCGATCAGGCTGTAGGCGCCGCTGGCCAGATCGTATACCAGGGCACCGCCGCCCGTGGCCAAATAAATCTTGCCTTGGTAGTATTCCAACGCTTTAGGATTGTTGACGGGAAGATAATGGCGCCACTGGCCCACCTGGGTCTGGCCCAGCAGACCGGGGGCTCCCAGCGAGAGCAACCATATCAGTGCCAGGGTGGATCTGATCAAGGCAATTTGGGGATCAAATTCACCATTTCGATCAGGCTTTGCATAGTCTCAGCACCTTTGTTGCCGGCTTTGGTGCCGGCCCGTTCCAACGCTTGCTCGATCGTACTGGTGGTCAGGACACCGAAAGAGACCGGTACTTTCGATTGCAGGGCAGTTTCACTCAGGGACCGGGTTACCTGGTGCGCCAGCACTTCGAAGTGCAGTGTACTGCCCTTGATCAGCGCCCCCAGGGCCAGGACACCATCAAACTGGCCGCTGCCGGACAGCCGCCGGACTACCGCCGGGATCTCGAATGCTCCCGGGACCCACACCACCGTCAGATTGTCCGGCGCACCACCGTGGCGCAAGAAGGCATCCTCGGCGCCCGAAAGCAGCGCCTGGGTCACGGTGCTGTTGAACCTGCTCACCACCACCGCAATTTTCTGTGTGCCCAATGTCAGCTCGCCGGTAATAGTCTTGCCCATGATGCCCCCTATTGCAGAATCAAATGGCCCAACTTATCCCGCTTGGTCTGCAGGTATTGCCGGCTTTCGGCGGTGGCGGGAATTTCAATCGGTTCGCGACTCACAATCTCCAGTCCATAGCCGTCCAGGCCGACCACTTTCCGGGGATTGTTGGTCAGCAGCCGTATTTTCCGCACACCCAGGTCCAACAGAATCTGCGCGCCTATACCGTACTCCCGCAGGTCAGGCTTGAACCCCAGCCGCAGATTGGCTTCCACCGTGTCCATACCCTGATCCTGAAGGCCGTAGGCCAGGAGCTTGTTCTTCAGGCCGATCCCCCGGCCTTCCTGGCGCAGGTAAACCAGCACTCCCCGGCCGGCAGTGGTGATCAGTTCCAGGGCCTTATCCAACTGCGGGCCGCAATCGCAACGCAGCGAGCCGAAGATATCTCCAGTGAGGCACTGGCTGTGAACGCGGACCAGGATCTCTTGATCACCGGAAAGTTCCCCCTTCACCAGGGCCATGTGGGTATCGTTATGAATGGTATCCTGGTAGACTACCAGCTGAAATTGGCCGTACTGGGTGGGGAAGTTCAGGCTGGTGAGGCGCTCGACCAGCTTTTCCTTTTTCCGGCGATAGGCGATAATCTCGGCAATACTGATCATCTTCAGATCATATTTTCCAGCCAGCTCCCGCAGCCGCTCACCACGGGCCATGGAGCCGTCCTCATCGATTATCTCCACCAACAGGGCTACCGGTTCCGCCTCGGCTAGCCGCGCCAGGTCTATGCCGGCCTCGGTGTGCCCGGCCCGCTGCAATACACCGCCCTCCTTGGCCAGCAGCGGAAACATATGGCCGGGCCTCCCCAGATCGGGTGCTGAGGAAGCCGGATCGAGGATCACCTGCAAGGTGCGCCAGCGGTCCTTAGCCGAGATACCGGTGGAAGTGCCCTGGACCGCATCCACACTGACGGTAAATGCCGTTTCGTGCAAGGAGGTGTTGCGCGACACCATGGGGTCTAATCCCAGTCGCCGGGCCCGGTCGGGCGTAAGAGGCACGCAGATCAGGCCCCGTCCCTCCCGGGACATGAAATTGATGTCCTCCGGGGTAGTCTTCTGGGCCAGCATGATGAAGTCACCCTCGTTCTCCCGTCCTTTGTCATCGGTCACGATGACCATTTTGCCGGCCTGCAGGTCCGCCACAACAGCCCTGATGTCTTCTTCGGGACTCAACTTTCTCCGTATCCCCAATTGCGTAGTTTTTCGATCTCCAGATCGTAGCGATCCTCATCCCCGTCCATTTCGAACAGGCGCTCGACATAGCGCACCAGAATATCGGTCTCGATGTTCACCGGGTCCCCCACCTGCTTGCGACCCAGGGTCGTCGAGGACAAGGTGTAGGGTATCAGGGCCACCGTCAGACCGGCGGTTGACAGGTCGGCGATGGTCAGTGAAACACCGTCCAATGCAATGGAGCCCTTGGGCAGGCAATATCTCAGCCAGGGGCTGTCGATGGTGACCGTCAGGCGCACGTCACCACCGTCCACCACGATACTGTTTATAAAGGCCACTGTCTCCACATGCCCCTGCACCATGTGCCCGTGAAAACGGTCCTGGGCGGCCATGGCCCGCTCCAGATTCACCTGATCACCGGCCACCAGGTCACCCAGGTTGCTCCGTTGCAACGTCTCGGGGATCACCTGGACGGTAAAGCGATCATCGGCGGTATCCACCACGGTGAGACACACCCCGTTAACGGCAATGCTATGGCCGGGCGCCAGGTCACCGAGTACCTTATCGGCCTGGACGACCAGATTATCGCCCTTGTCCGAAACCGCCCGCCCGGCAACAGTCCCGGTCTCTTCCACAATTCCTGTAAACATATAGCTTTTTCCTATCTCGATGATACCAAGTTATCAAGCCGGGCACGAGCCTCCGGCGACCAGGATATCACCAACCGGTCACCGCCCGAATCCGCTTCCCGCTCAGTATGCCAATCGTCCGGGACTGCTACTGCATTACCCAGCCCATCATGGCCCTGTACTTCCCGATCCGCCGGTTGCGGGGCGGTGAACAGCATAATCTCATCAACCAACCCGGCCTCCAAAAAACTGCGGTGCAGCCGGGGACCGCCTTCGACCAGCACCGATGTAAAATCCCGCCTGCCCAGCTCAGCCAGCACTTGCGATAAATCCAGCCCCGTATCTCCGAGGCCCACACCGATCTGTT
>JADFMC010000059.1 GCA_022564085.1 Fidelibacterota bacterium
GGACCGGTAGAGTGTGAGCGGCTGCACTGCGCTGACCCGCTGGAAACGGAGGCTCAACACCAGCTGGAACACGTCCCCGGCGAAAATATATTCCCGGGCCTTTCGCACTGCGTCCATAAACTGCCCTTTGGTCATATTGGCGGTCAGCTCCGAGGCTGCGGTTTTGTTGGGGGTCTGGTAATCGATGTCGGTGTGCAGGTTCTCGCCCACCCGGTCCACCACGGCCAGGGCCTCCTTATATTGCTCTTCCAGCGGCCGGTCACGGTCTATGCGGGTCGTGTGGCAGATTATAATTTCCTGCTTGAGGTGATCGAAGGCCATGACCGTTTCGAACAGCATGAACATGGCGTCCGGGATGTCCGTCTCCCCGGCAGGATACACTGGAATATCCTCTGTCCAGGTTACCGTTTCGTAACCCAGGTAGCCCACCCACCCTCCGCAAAAGCTGGGCACTTCCTCCAACTCGGGGACGTGATATTCCGCCAGCACTTTCTTCATGGTGGCCAGCATGGGGTCGCCGGTTTTGTGACGGCCGGCTTGGTCTTCAAGGAATGTCTCGCCATTGGTATGCGTCAATCGCAGGCGGGGCTCAAGGCAAATATACGAATAGCGGGTGAACTGCTGGCCGCCTTCCACCGATTCCAAAAGCACTGTGGGCCGGAAGACCTCGGCCAGGCGCATGTAGGCCGACACCGGGGTCAGCAGGTCCGCCAGCACCTTGCGATACACCGGGATGGCCGTATACTTTCCCGCCAGGGAGACAAATTGTTCGAAGTCCATCAAGAATCGGGCCTTTGAGTTGCCGTAATAATAAAAAACCCCGTTCACTTTGAACAGGGTTACTCGCGCTGGGTCTCAATTACTAGTGTTACGGGCGCCAGGTTAACCCTGTGGGGGCTGCCACCAGTAATAAAAGTAAAATAGAACCAAGCGGGTTGAATTCATGACGGCCGAAGTTAGTCAGCATTACAGCTGCTGTCATCTTTTTTTTGGGCACGGTGACTTTAGCCTCCGGCTAACCGGCCGGGGCCAAATAATCGATCGGGACTGAATCGGATCAAGCGGGCTAGTTGTTTTCTGACCGGCGGTCGGTGTCAGTCCGACGGTCAACTTCACGGCGGTCGTCCTCTAACTGTGATATGTCCTGGCGGCGTTCGTCTTCCTTCCGGCGTCCATCTTCGGCATGTTGTTCGGACGTTGTTTGGGCCACGGTCATGGCTACTCCTTAATATGATGTTCGTTAATAGGATGTATTGAATTGGTACACAGCGGCAATTCTAGTATTAATGATACCAGATGGCAACCGGTTTTTAAAAGCCACGGGAATCTGTAATTTCTCCTCTTGATAAGGCAGAATGACCGCCTTATGGACCTTCGGCTCCCGGCGCTTGCAGGTCTCGTGAAATTCTGATCAGCACCGCTGCCAGCTCCTCCACGTGCCTCGGTTCCAGCACTCCGGTGGCGAATTCCTTCAGGCGCGCTTTGAGCTGGGCCTCCCGCACCGGGTCCCTGATGGGCAATCCCCGGTCGCGCTTATGGTTTCCGATCTCTCCGGCCAGCGCCATCCGCTGAGCGATCAGGGCGAACAATTCACGATCGATTCGGTCGATTTCAGTGCGCAGCTGGGTCAATGACAGCTCTCCGGGCATTTGAGTTTCCATATCAGGCCATTGTATTTGTTTCTGGTTCCTGCGCCTATGCGGCCACGGGTTAGATTACAAGTGCTACCGGCCCGATAACAAGCAATGCATTCCCGCCCCAGCCTTGACGGAGACCTCACGATATGGGCATGAATGGGACTGTATCTTGGGGGCCTGCCATGGTAAGTTTCGCCCGTTATGGTGAGAATCCAAGCCGGATCGATCTATCCCAATGCAGTGTGACGTCAGCGTAATTAATGATTACACCCGTCAGCTGGCCGTGGCGGTGCCCTGGGTGGAGTTGGAAGGGAAATATACGGCTTTCCTGCGCAAGTTCACCAAGAAAGTCAAGCTGCCCGGTTTCCGAAAGGGCAAAGTGCCTCCCCAGATCATTCGCCGGCAGTTTGGCCCGGTGGCCGAAGCCGATTTCGCCGAAAGCGCCGTCCAGGAATATTACGTAGCCGGTCTGGATGAATCGGGGCTGGCGCCCATCAACCAGGCTACCATCCGGGAAGTGCATTTCCACGAGGGGGAGAGTCTGCGATTTGAGGCCACCTTCGAGGTGGAACCTGAAGTGGTGCTGCCCAATTATACCAAAGGGCTGAAATTCCAGCAGATTATATTCGACATTGAAGATGAGGATGTGGTGCAGGCTGTGGAGGATTTACGGCGCCAGCAGGCCACTCTCAAAACCGTTGATGATGGGGCCGCTGAGGATCACTTCATCATGGCGGACCTGCAGGAGGTGGACGAGGCCGGCACACCCCTCATCGGCCGGAAAGTGGAAAACCAGTACATCCAGCTGACTGCCGACGGTCCCTTCGGCGGTGAGAACCTGCAACGGCTGCAGGGAGCCCGTAGCGGCGATACCCGCCGGGTGGCCATCCCATCAGAAACTGGGCCGCCCACCAACTACGAGTTGACCGTGAAGCAGGTGACCGAGCGTATCCTGCCCGATCTGGACGACGCTTTCGCCAAACAGGTGGACCCTCAGGCCGACGACTTTGAGCAGCTGCGCCGGAACTTGCGTCAACGCATCCAGGCCTCCTTTGAGAAGGACGCCGAGCGGCGTCTCACCCGTGAGATCGCTGATCACTTTGTCCGTGGCGCCAATTTGGAAGCGCCGGCGTCAATGTTCGAGAACTATCTCGAAAATGTGATCAGTGAGATTCAACGGGACGGAATACGGTTGGAGGAGATCGACCGGGAAGCGGTCCGTGACGAGCACCGGGCATCCATCAATTGGAACATCAAGTGGTTCCTGCTGCGGGCCCGGTTGCTGAAGGAGGAGGAGATCAGCGTGGACGATGATGCCCTGAAGCAGCGGATAGACGAATTGGCCGCCGTCAACGGCCAGGAGAGCCAGCGGGTCAGAGACTTTTACCGGCGCCCGGAAAACCGGCGTAATCTAAAGGAAGAATTACTCACCAGCCGGTTGATGGCCCGGCTGAAGGAGTACGCCAAAATCAAGGTAGTGCATAAATCCTCGAACGAGCTCAGGAAGGTTGGTGGCAAGTGAGGAACGAGCAGGTCAGTTTCCTGGTCCCCATGGTTGTGGAGCAAACTTCCCGCGGGGAGCGGGCCTATGATATTTATTCCCGGCTGCTGAAGGAGCGGATCATTTTTCTGGGCACTCCCATCGATGACACAGTGGCCAGCCTGATCATCGCCCAGTTGCTCTTTTTGGAGGCGGACGAACCGGAGAAGGATATCTCTCTATACATCAACACTCCCGGCGGGACGGTCACCGCGGGGCTGGCGATCCTGGATACCATGCAGTTCGTCAAACCGGAGATTGCCACCATCTGCATGGGCCAGGCGGCCAGCATGGGGGCCGTGCTGCTGGCGGCCGGTGCTCCAGGCAAGCGTTCCGCCCTGCCCAACGCCCGGATCATGATCCACCAGCCCATGGGGGGCGTGGAAGGCCAGGCCTCGGATATTGAAATTCAGGCCACGGAGATCATCAAGCTTAAGAAGGACTTGAACCGCTTGCTGGCGAGCCTTACCAAGCAGAGCATGCGCAAGGTCGAGAAGGACACCGACCGCAACTTTTTCATGTCCGCCGAGAAAGCCAAGACCTACGGTATTATCGACGAGATCCTGGTAACCCGCGACTGACCATGCCCGGTTCGGACGAACAGACGCCCCGGGATGATAAGGCCCAGGTGTGCGCTTTCTGCGGCCGAACCAACCAGGAGGTGCCGGTGATGGTGGCCGGCCCCCAAGGCATTCACATCTGCGAGGAATGCGTGTGGACCTCGGCCAAGGTGGTGCAGCAGACCCGCCGCCAAAGTGAGGAATTCGTCCTCGAGCGTCTGCCCAGCCCCGCCGAAATAAAGGCCGAGCTGGACCGGTACATCATCGGCCAGGAACAGGCTAAGAAGACCGTGGCGGTGGCGGTTTACAACCATTACAAGCGGATTACCGCCAAGCTGGATGACGACGATGACGTGGAGATCGAGAAGAGCAACATCCTGCTGATCGGTCCCACCGGCACCGGCAAGACCCTCATCGCCCAGACACTGGCGCGCTTCCTGGACGTGCCCTTCGCCATCGCCGACGCCACCGCCTTGACCGAAGCAGGCTACGTGGGCGAGGATGTGGAGAACATCATCCTGCGGCTGCTGCAGGCGGCCGATTTCGACCTCCCGCGGGCCGAAAAAGGGATAATCTACATCGACGAGCTGGACAAGATCAGCCGCAAGGAAGTGAATATTTCCATCACCCGGGACGTATCGGGGCAAGGGGTGCAGCAGGCGTTGCTTAAGATCCTGGAGGGTACCGTCGCGTCCGTGCCGCCCAAGGGGGGCCGCAAGCACCCTGAGCAAAACCTGATCAATATCGACACCAAGCATATCCTGTTCATTTGCGGCGGCACCTTCGAGGGCATGGAGACCATCATCCAGAAGCGGGTACATTCCTCGTCCATGGGCTTTAAGGCCGAGGTTAGAAGCAAACATTCGCTGGACATCACCCGCCTGCTGCAGCAGGTGGAGCCCGAGGACCTGGTGCGTTTCGGCTTCATCCCGGAGCTGGTGGGCCGGTTGCCCGTGACCTGTGCCTTGGAAGAACTCACCGAAGAAGCGCTGCTGGCCATCCTCACCCAGCCGCGCAACGCCCTGGTGCGGCAGTATCAGAAGCTGTTCGCCATGGAGGATATCGCCCTGGAGTTCAAGCCGGCGGCACTCAAGGAAGTGGTGCGCCGGGCCGCCAAGCGCAAGACCGGCGCCCGGGGGCTGCGATCGATCCTGGAAGGGGCCATGCTGGATGTCATGTACCGCCTGCCGTCCATGGAAGGGGTGCAGCGTTGCGTGATCACCAAGGAGGTTGTGTGTGGGGACGAGCAGCCTGTATTAGTGCGGCGCAAAGTGCGGGCCTGAGGCTCGCCGGCCGCCCAAGCAAAATCAGGGCGGTTGCAGCTCAGATTTCACTGACCGTAAAATAACGTTCGGCTGTGCGAAAGTGTACCGGCTGCGAGCATAGGCATATCATTGAAACACCTCACAGGCACAAGACATTGTACAGGAAACTAACCGGCACGTCTTGCTGGGTTGCTTTCAGCCTGTTCGTTTGTTTCTGTGATCCTACCGATCCGCCAGAGGTGCAGTGGTACGATGAACTGCTCTTGGCTGAGCCGGGGAATGTTTACGAGGTCACTTTCGACACGGCAGTTGACAGCCTAGCGGTGCAGACTGAGTATGTCGGTCGCGACCAGCTCTTATTAACTCCCCTCCATGACCTGGCGGCCAAGGCGATTATTATCAAGGCCGATGACCTGCGAGGGCGGGTAACCGGGAAGTGGAAGCGGTATTTTCAACTGGTGGAGGGGTATGGCATCCACCATAGCGCCGGGCTGATCTGCCAGAGTCTGGCATCGGTCGATAAGCTTAATCGGGCTTATCTCAGCTTTCTCCTCCGGAAGCGGTGTGAACTGTGGCTGCATGGCTGGAACCATTTTCTGTCCGATTCCCGAGCCGAGTTCCAGGGCAGCAGCTACCAACAACAATATGACCATCTGCGGATGTCGGTCGATATCGTTCAAGAGCAGCTAGGCTATACCATGCACACATTTGGTGCGCCCGGCAATCGGCTGGACGACAATACAACCCTGGCTCTGAATGCCATTCCCGAGATCAAGGTCTGGCTGGCTGGAAAAGAGGACGGCGGATTGTTTGATATCCCCATAGCCTGGGTAACGGAATATCCTTCCGGAACCCTTCGGCCCCCCGAACAATTCCTCAGCCGATTCGACATGTTCCGTGAACGGGATGCTATCCTGCTTCAGTTGCATCCCAATGCTTATGACGATGCAGAGTTCGGCTACTTGTCGACGGTCCTGGATTCTCTCACCAGTCTGGACAGTCGCATCTTTATGACTCCTTACCAGTATTATATACGAGTCACTGATCGGGATGTGATTTCCGTGTTTAAAATCGATGAAACGAAATACCGGTTAAATTTCACAGCTGCGAAATTCGGGCACTTGGTGGAATTTGACCAGCCCTATACTTTATCCATCCACTAGCTATCCTGCTGCCAAATACAATCCCCCCTAAATAATGACCGCGCCTGCTCATGAATCAGGAGTAGTATTTGAACATCTGTTGCAGCGCCCATATTATATTCGCGGGCAGCGATCCAACGCCGGCCGCCGGTTACCGTGCGCTGGGTAGCGTCAGGTAAAACCGGCTACCCCAAGGGTTGCGACCATTACTGGAAAGCGCCATGCTGGACATTATTGTCCCGCCTGCCGTCCATGGAAGGGGTGGAGCGTTGCGTGATCACCAAGGAGGTTGTGTGCGGGGACGAGCAGCCTGTATTAGTGCGGCGCAAGGTGCGGGCCTGAATGCTCAATAACCTGAAACCGGGACATCGTTAAGGAACCGGAACAATGAGCGCAAGATTATTACGTGGCATGTGCCAGTTGGGGCTTGGTTACCTTCTGGTGGCAGGATGTTCCAAGGTCAGCGACCAAAATCCGGTCGAAAAAGCGGGTAATGTTCATATTTACGGCACTCTTCAGCGGATGATGCACGATAATCGACCTGCCGCAGTGGTACAACTGGACCAGCTACTGCCATCGGAACAGCTTTTCGGGCTGGGGGCCCTGTCGGAGTTGCGTGGCGAGATCACTATCCTGGGTGGTCAGGCTGTTATATCATACTCCGCCGGGGATGACAGCATCCACGCAGTGGCGGTGACGGAATCGGAGGAAGGCGCAGCCCTGTTAGTGACGGCCGAAGTAGTCACCTGGAAGCCCACAACTACCCCGGGGGAGATCACTTTTGAGAAGCTCGATGAGCGGATTGCAGAGCTCGCCGCTAGGGCAGGGGTGGACACAGACCTGCCCTTTCCTTTCATGGTGCTGGGGCGGGTTACTGGGCTCGAATATCATGTGGTTAACGGTGACCGATTGGCAAAAGGCAGCTATTCCCGCGAGGACCACCTGGCGGCTGCCATCAGGCGCTCCCTCTCCAATACGACCATCACTCTGTTGGGCTTTTATTCGGAGCACCACCAGGGAATATTCACCCACCAGGGGTCCAAAACTCATATTCATTGTTTCCGGGATGACCCGCCGGTTTCCGGCCATGTGGACGATGTGACATTGCCGGCCGGCACCATCATTATGTTCCCGGTGTTTGCCGAGTAGCCATCGGTTGACTGAATTGCTCAGGGGGAAACCCTCAGGCAGACCGCTATTCCGGCTACTTCGGCAGTAATCCCGCCACCGCCTCTGGCGGGACAAGCATTCTGGGGGATAGAAACGGGAGGACTCTGGAGCTTACTTCAATAAAAGCCCCGCCTTTTTCGCAACTGCCTGTACGCTATTTCAAAAGAACCATCTTGATGGATTTGCTGTACCCAGGCGTCGTTAGCCGGGCAATGTAAATGCCCGATGGTAGTGGCCCGCCGGATGCATTGCTCCCATCCCAAACCACTTGGTGATAACCGGCCTGGTAGCCACCGCCGGCCAGCCGAACCACCTCCCGGCCGGTGAGGTCGTAGACAATTAAGGTGACGAAGGTTGCTGCCGGCAGGTCGAAGCGGAGGGTGGTGGAGGCGTTGAAAGGGTTGGGATGACCGGAGTAGAGCTGATATTTGGCAGGGGTAAATTGCACAACTTTGTTCTGGTCAGGCCGAAAATAAATTGCCAAAGTTGAATCGGAGATGGTTGTGTCAATAATAGTGGTATCGATGATAGTTGTGTCGATGATGGTAGTATCGAAGACCGCTTTGGTACTGTCATATCGAAAAGACATCAGCCATATATCTTTTGACATTTCTTCATCCCATATATAACCGGCTACCGTGAAAGTATCTACGCCGGTTTCAACTATTGCGGCGGGTTTTAGGGCTAGATCGGTTTGAACTGTGAATTCCCACATGGGGCTGCCATACTGATCGACGCGGACGAATATGACGGGACCATCATCTCTGGAATAGGTGGTCACATTACCGCCGAACATTAGGTCCCGAGGAGAAGCGGTTGAGACATTCAGATGCGAATTTTGGAACCAATGTGAATAGCGCTGCAATTCCATACCATTTTGATCAGTATATACCAGATGAATCTGAGTTTCATGGCCAAGATCATTATAGTGACTCCCGTAACTCAAATAGCCATTTTCAGTTCTAACCAAATGCTGCGTGCTGACACCCGAAAATACTTGGGACCAAAGCGTGTCCAGGTTTGTGTTGAATGCCACTAAGAAGGTATTACCGCCTGTTTGATTGTAACCGGCTACAATAAAGCCTGCTTCTGTGGCCTCGAGTTTTTGGGGATAAAGAAATCGTTGGCTGGGCTCTCCATCAAACCCATAAATACGTGACGATAAAGAATCCCCTTGCGAATTCATTTTTAGTAGCCAGAGATCTCTACCCCACTCATCATTCATGGTAAACCCGGCGACAATATAATTCCCGTCCATCGTTTCTATCACCGCCAGGCCCTCGTCATCCTCACTACGGCTGTAGCTGCGAGACCAGAGTGGGGCCCCGTTCTCATCTATCCGCACCAACCAGACATCCAGGGTTTGACCACTATCAGCGGTAGTGACACCGGTAATCACGAAGCCGCTATCCTGGGTCTGGCGGAGGTCATAACCGGCTATCTCTCCGATCCCGCCCTGGAATCTGCTCCAGAGAGTGTCGCCGTTCGCATCGGTTCGTACCAGCCAGTAACCCATATACTCACCGTCAGAAATGGATTTGTGTCCGAGAATGATGCAACCATTCTCGAGTTTCTGTATCTGGAAAACATTCACTGATCCCCCACCATTAAGATACTTTAAGAACAACACCTCTGACGCAGCGGAAAGCAAGGGGAAAGCAACGCCGATGGCTAATAAGCATTTGATAAAAATAAGATGCTGTTTATTCATTTTTCCACGGTTCCATGACATGGGTTTACTACCGATAACCGCATAGTGGAAAATCGTAAACTTTCCTACAATGATGAGCTCTGGGTCAAGATAACACATCTCGCTGGGAAAAGCAAGCCGGCATTAAAACCGGGCCATATGTGATTTATCTAACAGCCACGGCCTGAAAATTTGTTTACATTATCCCCTGTCGGTGGTAGAGAAAATATCCCCCAATGAGTGGCTGGTAACCCTGCCCTGAAGTAATTGACAATAGTGGGCGGCAGCCGGACCGGCCTCATCCCGGCAGTGAGCTATCCCAGATGACACACTTTGCTAGTGCGATGGAATGATAATGAGTAAACGCAGAGGATTATCAGTATTAA
>JADFMC010000383.1 GCA_022564085.1 Fidelibacterota bacterium
GCGGCCGGTTCGCCACCGGTGAAAGCCAGGGCCACCTGGCCTACCAGGAAGTCGTCTATATCTGCCAAACCCGCTTCCTTGGCCGCCAGACGTGATAGGGTCTTTTTGACCACTATATAGTCCACATTGCCCTCCCGCAGTTTGGCCCGCAGCTCAGTGGCCTGGGGCGCGGAGAGCCCCCGAAAATCGGTAAAATAAATAGCGGCGGCAGCTCGCATCCGGGCCGCGGTGGTAGCCACTATCTCTGCTTTGTGTGCGTCTGGCATTCTGGGCGGCTCTCTAGGTAAACGTAGATTTATCGATTTTAACGCCGGGGCCCATGGTGGTCGATATAGTCATATTTTTCAAGTAGGTCCCCTTGGAGGCCACCGGCCTGGCCCGCATCACCGCCTCTACCACTGCTTGCAGGTTTTCCAGCAGCTGCTCGGCGCTGAAGGAAACCTTGCCCACAGCGCTGTGGATGATACCGTTCTTCTCCACCCGAAATTCGATTTTACCCGCCTTCAATTCCTTCACCGTCTTGACGATGTCATTGGTGACGGTGCCGGCTTTGGGGCTGGGCATGAGCTTGCGTGGACCCAGAAGTGACCCGAGCTTACCCACATCGCGCATCATATCCGGCGAAGCCACCACTACGTCGAATCCGAACCAGCCACCCTTGACCTTCTCTACCAGCTCCGCACCGCCGGCAAAGTCGGCGCCGGCTTCCTGAGCCTCCAATAATTGTTCACCCTTGGCAAAAACCAGTACTCGCACCGTCTTGCCGGTACCATGGGGCAGGTTCACCGTCCCCCGCACCATCTGATCGGCATGGCGCGGGTCCACCCCCAGGTTCATGGCGACTTCCACACTTTCATCAAACTTGGCCCCGGCGTTGTCCTTGATCAAAGCTACCGCCTCGCCCAGATCGTAATGGCGCTCGCGATCAATTTTCTCCAGGACGGCGCGATAGTGCTTGCCGTGTCTCATGCCTCAGTTCTCCACCACGATGCCCATACTGCGGGCGGTGCCGCTGATCATCTGCATGGCCGCCTCCTCGGACCCGGCATTCAAGTCCGGCATCTTTATCCTAGCGATTTCCCGCACCTGCTCCCGCGTCACGTGGCCCACCTTTTCGCGGTTAGGCTCACTGGAGCCTTTTTCCACCTTGGCGGCCTTACGGAGCAGCACCGCCGCCGGCGGGGTTTTAATGATGAAGGAAAATGACCGGTCGGCATAAACAGTTATTTCAACCGGAATGATCGTCCCGGACTGGTCCTGGGTGCGGGCATTATAGGCCTTGCAGAACTCCATGATATTGACGCCCTGCTGCCCCAGGGCCGGACCTACGGGAGGCGCCGGTGAGGCCTGCCCGGCCGGCAATTGTAATTTGATGAACCCTATAACTTTTTTTGACACGATATAGCCGCTGCTATTTTTCCAACTCGATCTGCCGGTAATCCAGCTCCACCGGAGTGGGCCGTCCGAAAATAGAAACCGTCACCTTCACCTTTTGCTTGTCCGCGTTGACTTCTTCAATGAATCCGGTGAAATCCAGGAAGGGCCCGTCCACCACCTTCATGGGGTCACCCACCCGGAACTGTTGGCCCATAACCTCCCGGCCCTCTTTACCCGCCACCTCGCCCAGGATCCGGGCCATCTCGTCGTCCCGCAACGGGATCGGCTCACCCTTGGGACCGACGAAACTCATCACACCCGGTACATTCTCAACTAAGTAACGGATTTCTTTGGTGAGCTTCAGACAGATCAGGATGTAACCGGGAAAGAAAACTTTGTTGCGCACCCGTTTCTTACCGTCCCGCATCTCCACTACATTCTCCGAGGGAACCAGAACGTCCCCGATGTGGTCATTGAGATCGGCTTCCCCGGCCTCGTACAGGATAGCCTCTTTGGCCTTTTTCTCCTTGCCGGAAATTACCCGCAACGAGAACCACTCCATTTCCGCCGGTATTTGGGTAAAAGCCATGGGCCTACAGAATCACCGAAACGATCCGGGAGAGGGCAAAATC
>JADFMC010000060.1 GCA_022564085.1 Fidelibacterota bacterium
TATTACCCTCATTCCCCAATAACAGATGTTGGGGTTGCATCCCCATGGACATACGAGGCGTAGTATCAAGTTGCGACAGCGTCCCCTCGGTGGTAATCATGGTAAGACTCTGGATGATTTGCTCAATATTTCCATAGCGGTTCTTTTTCATGCCGCTGGCATTGGTAGCGATCCAGCCGCCGAGGGTGGAAAACTCTATGCTATCGGGTTCATGGCCCGACATGAAGCCCTCTTCGCCAAGCAACTCTTCAAGTCTCTTACCGGTAATACCCGCCTGGACACAGGCCCGAAAATTCTCCTTGTCAATCCATTCGATTTTATTCATTCTGAGCATATCGACAGACACGATCATCCGGGTCTCGTTGGCCGGTAGCTGCAAAGCGTTGCTGACGCTGGTGCCCCCTCCGTACGGTACGAGACAGACATCGTGCTCCTTGGCCAACGAGATAATGGTTTGGGCATCTTCCTCCGATTGACAAAAATAGACCATGTCCACTACGCGAGATATGGATTCATATATTACTTTGTACACTTCATCGGCGGAGGTCTGGCCGTGGCTATGTATGAGCCGCACCTTATCGTCAAAGGAGTATTGATCCTCCGTAAACGTAGTTTTAATGGCGGCACAAAACATTTCATTGATGGATGATGCTGGAACCACTGGTTGGCCGTATTCCGGCTTGATATCATCCAAATCCAGTTTTACTTGCAGCATGCTTTCTACGTAGGGAATAAACTGCTTCATTCGATAGCCACAGAGACTATATCTATTGCCGGTGAGCGTAACGGATTTATCCGCATTAACTACAAATTTAGTATCGGCGTAACCCCACTTATGGTCCCATACCGCCAAGTCATCGGGTGATGAATTAACAGGGCTATTTTTAGGCATGATTATACCTTGTGCCGTCCAAGATTATGGATTGTCTTTTCAAGATCTTCGGTCATCTTTTGTATCGCTAGATATTCGATTTCATTTGAATTTAACGGGTCTGAACCAGCAGATTGAAAATATTGCTGCGGGTCCATAGGCTCGCCAATAAGTACTGATATTTTTTTGGGTCTCATAAAAAGGCTCCCTTTGGGCCAGGCCTTATGACTGCCGTTGATGTAAACGGGCACAATAGGTATGCCCAGTTTGATGGCAAAGGACGTTGCCCCCTTTTTGAAGGGGCCCAAGCTGCCATCAAGTGAGCGGGTTCCTTCGGGGAAAAAGATTATATTGCGATTGCCATTTGAGATAAATATTTTGCAGAGATTAACCGTTTCCTCCGTAGAAATATTTCTGTCGACTTTAGGGGATCTATCGATCGGTATTAAAGTCATGATTATGCCGGTTAAATATTTTTTTATTCTATTTTCAAACCAATAATCCTTGGCTGCAATCATACCAAATTTGTTGAAACTTGTATTGCGGGCTATCATGAGAATTATCACATCCATGTGGCTGTTGTGATTACTGCAAAACATAAATGAACTGTCGGGGATATTTTCGCGCCCGGATACAGATAGTGGACAGTAGATTTTGAAAACTGTCCTGCAATATAGTTCGAAAAGTTTCTGGATAGACCGGCCCAAAAGGGCTGGACGCTCTAAAAGATAGGCGTATTCTGGTGCAATTTCGTCACTTTCCAATGTAACCCCTGAATTATTCAACGGTTATCTTCCGTAGTTAGAATGCGATTCGGCAAATTCATTGCTTAATATGGCACCCCCCAGAGAGAGTTCCAATGCCAGAGCGGAAGCACAGACTATCTCAGCGAGTTTTTTAGACGAATTCTTTCCGGTACATTTGAGCATTTCCAAATTTTTTCTCTGTTGCAGAAGACGGGTTCCACCTCCCACCGTTCCCACTGTAATAGAGGGCATGCTGAGTGTGATGTAAAGATCATCTCCATTTCTAATTTCACAGGTCATAATGCCCACAGAGTTCTCGGAGACACAGGCCGTATCCTGCCCGGTCGCCAGATAAATGGCCGTCAGGGCGTTGGAAACGTGCAGATTTAGGCCCACCACCCCGGCTAATAATGACCCAACAGTCAATTGCCGATAGCCATCGAGAAAATTTTCTGTGCTGCTTCTGAAGATCCTTTTAAGGTTGCGATTACTAATCAGGGCGCTGGCAACGACTTGATGGCCTCGTCCTAAAAGCAACGTTTTGTAAGCCGGATTCTTATCGCTGTTGAAGTTGGATTCTATGAGGTAGCGGTATTTATTTTTGCTCGAATAATTTTCATGGATGTATTTGCAGGCTTCAGCAGTGGCGATCGTGACCATATTCTGACCGGAAGCCTCCGCAGTGTTGTAGACGAAATCAAGAATCATAGTATTATGGGAGGTATATTTATCGATTCTGAGCAGTTTCCCGTGATTGGTCGTAGATTCAGCCGCCTGTTTGATCTGCTGATACCGTTTATCGACCCATTTGTGAAAGACCTCCGATTCGTCGAGTTCCTCGAATATGAATACTGGGCTGCGAGATAGTTCCTGTTTGATGTGCCGGGTAGTTATTCCACCGGACATGGCCGTTGCCAGCATCCCACGGCACATGGACAGGGCCAGGGTGCCTTCGAGCGTACAGATCGGGACGCAGAACTCCCCCTTGGCATAGCTGCCATTTATTATCAAAGGACTGGCAATTGCCATGGGGATATTCATAAATCCCACATGGTTTTCGATGATGCCTTTTAACTCTTCCGGTTCGTTCCTGAGGGTGTCATCAATCTCAATGCCGGTATGCTTAGCAAGCCACTTCTTCCTCGTATCCGTATCTTTCCTGGTATATCCTCGATGTGGCGTTGTCAAGGCCATAAATTCCCCCTTACTAAGTTCTGCGGTATTTGCGCCTCATGTCTTCGGTACATCTGTTATGTTTATATTGTCAAGCGTGAAATAAAAAGCGGGGCCTGCGAGATGCCGGCCCCAGTAGTGTTGTTTTTCACCCGAGTTTAACAGCGATATCTTATATTTTCAAGGTTTTCGATTCATCTCGGGAAAGTAATATTTCCTGCTGGATGTCGTATATGTCGCTCAAGCCGAACAGAGAATTGCTATATGGGATTATATGGGACCTAGCCGGGGGCAAGGTTTGTGCCTGGTACGAACCGAAACTCAATTATTGCCCGATAGCTGAATAGACCAGGCAAGATCGTAATGCCGCTCACCACCGCCAGGAGGGGATCAAGCGCCGCTCGATGGCTAGGCAATTGTGAATGTGCCGGAGTTCGAAGTTATTGCACAACGCCCCTCACCCATCAGGTTGCCAGCCGTAAATGCATAGAAAAGAATATGTCGCGTAATTGATTTGGCAATCACTACCTTCCGCGACGTGACGGGCGTCACATTGTTATGTCTGTCGCCAAACCACAAATGGCAATCAAACCGCCTAAGGAGTGTTATGATGCTAATTAAACGACTGCTGCTACTGATCGCGTTGCCGTTGTTCGCCATCCCGGTGGCGTTGCTTGCCCAGGATAACGATGAGGAAGAGGGACACGTATGGACCATATCCGCCTACTAAGGTGAATTTCAATGATATAGAAGCGCTGCTGGAGATGTGGGAGGAGGACTTTGTGACTACCACTGAGAACGAATTTGTGCTCAGTTCCAGGATCCTGACCCACCTGTGGGGTCCCGACTGGACGCTCATTATCCTAACTGAATATGCAAAATTCGAGGATATCGCTGCTGCCACGGCTAAGCGCACTGAACTCTTTGAAAAGAAATACACCAGTGAATCCAGGCGTTAGGCCCGGACTAAGAAAATAAGAGCCCTTTTCCAGGGCCATACTGACGCCATCGTCCAAGAGAATCCCAAACTGACAAAATAGTTTGAGATCCGGATAACGGGGCTGCCCCTTTCCTGTGCGATGGGGCAGTTCGGCCCCAAACTATAGTTAGCCCGGCGCCCGGAAGCGCAACGCCCACCCGGCGGAGGCGATCCGGTGTGAGTCGCTGAACGGGCAGCCGTAGAGGTGAAGATCAATTAGCATTGACGGTTACCTGCAGCATATCCACCTTTCCACCAACCTATCCATATAAGGTAAATTAGGCAGCGTGACTTGGCACGGTCATGGGACTGCGAGACTAACGCTAATGAAAAATTATGGAAGGCACTATGCGCATAGGCATCCTCACCGGCGGCGGCGACTGCCCCGGTCTCAATAGCGTGATCAGGGCGTTGGTACTAACCGGCGAGAAGCGCCACGGCTACCAGTTCCTCGGCTTCCGGGACGGCTGGAAAGGCCCCGTGGATAATCTTACCATGCCGCTGGACGGCGACACGGTGCGGGGGCAATACGACCGCGGCGGCACAATGCTGGGCACCAGCCGCACCAATCCGCTTAAGGACCCGGCTCTGATCGATAAGATCAAGGCCAACTTAAAAGCCAACAAAGTCGACGTGCTGGTAGTTATGGGTGGCGACGACACCCTGGGGGTGGCCACCAAGCTGGGCGAGCTGGGCATTAAGGTTATCGGGGTGCCTAAAACCATCGATAACGACCTGAGCGCCACCGATACCACCTTTGGCTTCGACACTGCCGTTTCCATTGCCACTGAAGCGGTGGACCGGCTGCACACTACCGCCCGCTCCCATCACCGGGTGCTGGTGGTGGAGGTCATGGGCCGCCATGCCGGCTGGATCGCCCTGCACACCGGCATAGCAGGCGGGGCGGACTACACCATGCTGCCCGAGCAGGACACCGACCTGAGTGATCTGTGCGGGGCTGTGAACCGGGAATTCGGCCCCGGCCGCAAGAATTATGCCCTGGTAGTCGTGTCCGAAGGCGCCAAACTGGCCCGGATGAAGGAGCAGACGGTTCAGGATGACAGCCAGGATGCCTTTGGCCATGTGAAGCTGGGCGGTATCGGTGCGGCGGTAGCCAAGGCCATTGAACAGGAGACCGGCCATGAAACCCGTAGCGTGGTGTTGGGCCACACCCAGCGGGGTGGTTCACCAACGGCTTTCGATCGCGTATTATCCACCCGCTACGGCGTATTCGCCGCTGAAATGATCCACCAGGGCAGGTACGGCCAGATGGCGGCTCTTCAGGGCGGAGAAATCGTGGCTGTGCCGTTAGCATCGGCAACCGAACAGACCAAGACGGTGGGCCCGGAGTGGCTTGAAGTGTTGAAGGTGCTGCAGGCCTGAGGCCGGGGCTGCGGACAATTGTTGAAACTATGGAAATTATTGGATAGGAACAGACTATGAGCAAGATTTATTCCACACCGCCCACCCTGAACCGGGAGCGGCGCTTCCCGGATAATATGCAAGCGGCCCATGCCCTGGCGCTCAAAGCCAAACAGGGCCGGAAGGGCAATCGCACCGGAGAACGCTATGCTTTACCGGCCTTTAATGTCACCAATATCCAGGGCATCAACTCGGCCTTCACCGCCTTCGAGACCCTGGGGTCATCGGGCTTGATGGCCTTTTCAAACAGCGCCCTGAAACATATGGGCGGAGGCGACCCGCTGTTCGGGCTGGAGGTGGCCTCCGATTACGTGGCCCGCAAGGCCGCCCGCTCATCGGTTCAGGTGGCCACCCACTTAGACCACGGCGATTATATCAGCGAGCAGGGCCGCCGGGTGGTGCAGGCGGCGGTTTCCGCCCTCACCAGCGTGATGGCCGATAACTCCACCGACAAGGTGAATAAAGCCGGCCTGCCGTTGGAGGATAATATCGGCTACACCCGGGAGGTGGTGAATATGGCCCATCCGCTGGGTGTTTCCGTGGAGGGTGAACTGGGCGTGCTGGCCGGTGAGGAGGATGAGGACACCAAGAGTGACGTTTCGACCTATACCGAACCTGATGAGCTGGCCCGTTTCCTGCGGGAAACCGGCGTGCTGATGCTGGCCCCCACCATCGGCACCATGCACGGCGCCAACAAGGGCCGGCCGGGCCATAAGGTCAAGCTGAACATTCCCCTGGCCCACGAGCTGCTCAAGATCGCCGACGGGATCAACGACGAGATAATTTTCGTGGCCCACGGGGCCTCGACCATGTACGAAGATGTGCGGGACTATGCGGTGGAGCAGTTGGAGGCGCTGGGTGCGCCCTTCGACGGCACTGCCCAGACCTGGAAGGACTTCGTGGGCACCGACTGGGAGCAGATCAAAGGGCTGATCGGGGCGGGCTTCTGCAAGATCAACACCGACACCGAGAATCGGCAGACGTTTCTGGCGGCCCTACTGGGCGCGGTGAACAAAAACGCCGCCAAGGTCGATATCCGCTGGTATGAGAAGCAGATGTGGGACGCCGTCAGCGCCAGTTATATCCAGAAGCTGATCATGGCAGGCAATTATGGCGTCTGGCACGAGCCGAAGATCGATGTGGAGCAGTTCGTTTTCGACCTGCACAGTGTTTGAGCGTTTGATCAGATACAATTCGTAGCGGCCGGTACCGGGCAGTCGGGCCTGTCCTCAGGTTAATCAACAGGTTATTTAAGGGTATCCAGCAGGCTCCGGGCAGCGGTGTGCTGCGGCTCCAGACTGAGCAGCCTTTGGGCATAATCCCGGGCTCGCTCGGGCCGTCCCACCCGCGCCGCCGCCTCAGCCAGCCACAGCAGAGCCTCCTTGTCATCAGGCCGGTGAGCCACCAATCGCAAATAGGTCTTGATGGCGTCCTCGTGACGACCCAGCTGCTGGTAGAGTGACGCCAGTGTGCTGGCCGTAGCGGAGTTGGCAGGTTCCAGGTTGGCTGCGATTGCCAGCTGTGCCCGGGCCTGCTCGAGACGGCCGGCATCTATCTCCAGTACACCCAGATCGTGGCGAGCGGCAAAGTAGTGCGGATTTAGCTTCAGCGCCGATTCCAACTCGCCACGGGCGGCTTCCAACTCGCCCTGCTCGATCAATTGTTGGGCCCGGTGAAATTTCCTATCAGATTGTTTGCGCTGCTCCGGCTTGGTATCATCGGCAGCCGGCAGTGGCGCCACGGTTTCGGGCGGTATAGCGATGCCGGGCAGTTCACCCTCGTCCAGGGCCTGGGCCAGGCGCGGGCCGCACTGCCGGCACAACTCACGGTACAGCTTGGCCACCGGGGCGGGAACTTCCGGCTCCTCCCGGCCCGCTGGCCCCTGGCGCTGCTCCCGCGAATCCGGCGCCACAGCTTCGACGGCCCGGCTGATATCCTCATCGGCGGCGCTCCACCCCAGCCAGTCTAGCAGCCGGCGGACCTCCAGGCCCGGGTCTATAAAGTACATATCGAAGTGGGTGAACAGGCGTTCACCTTCGGCGGTAGTAGCCAGCAGGCGCTCGTAATACCGCAGCCAGAGGTTAAAGTTAAATGAGTCGCTGCTGCCCACCTGCTTCTTCAGGGAGGCATTCACTTCCGCCGGGTGGCGCAGACAGATCACGACCTGTAGGTCCGGCAGTAGTGCGCGCCAGAAAGGCAGCACCAGGCTGGCCCGGGGATCCTTCCAACCCCACGGCTGTTGCCGGGCCAGCACCGCGATCTGCCGGCGAGCCTGTTCCCGGTCTGGTGTGCTGTCCGGGCTCGATTCCCAACCTTGGGGAAAGGGGGGCAGCAGAAAGTCCCAGCCGTCGGCCAGGCGCACCAGCAGCTGTTCGGTGATGCGGTCCATCTCCCGGTTTTGCCAGAAGCCCTGGGGATTGCCCTCACCGGGCGGGAGTATCTGGTCTGCCGGACCCAGCTGCAGGCCGCACAGGTTAAGCATCCGGGCAATCAGGGAGGTACCGGAGCGATGCATGCCGGTAATACAAACAGGTGCTTTGGGGTCTAGCTGGCTCATGGGGTCGCAACGGCTCCTGGTCATGGCCGGGCCGTTACTTAAAATTTAGGACTAATCGTTCTACGATGAAACCTCTCCCCTTCGCTTCGCGAAGCCCCTCTCCGCATGCGGAGAGGGGACGGCCGCAGGACGGGGGTGAGGTATCTCCTCTGAAATAGCAGCGAGCTGCGAAAGGGTCACATCCGCCTCGAATCGAGTTTCTCAGGCCAAGGGAAGCACCATGCCAGAAGGGGATCTATATTTTTCTCGTCTAACAATCGGGATTTTTACTAAAGATTTGGCTGGCCCGGCCGATAGGGAATTTGTAAAGACGAAGCCATGAGTCAGGCGATGCGCTGGTTTTCGGAACATTAGTCGCCATTGGGCAAGGATGCCCAGTAAAATGATTACAAGGAGGTTCAAATGAGTTTTACACGAATAGGCGCCAATATTGCTGCGATGCAGTCAATGAATGCGCTCATGAAGGTGAATCGCTTAATCGGTCAGGGCCTGCTGCGTCTTTCCTCGGGTAAAAGGATCAATTCCGTGGGCGACGATGCCGCCGGTTTCTCCCTGGCCCGGGGTCTTGAGTCGCGCCGGCGTTCCTTGGAACAAGCCATGTCCAACGTAGGCGGCGCCAAGAACGTGCTGTCCATTGCCGAGGGCGGCTACCTGGCCATCGCCGGTATTCTCCAGATTATCAAGGAGAAGACGGTCCAGGGCGCGGACGACTCTTTCAGTCCCAGTCAGCGTCTGGCCATCCAGGGTCAGATAGACGCTATGGTCCTGGAGATCAACGATATCGTGAATGAGACCATCTTCCAGGGCGCTTTACTGATCGATGGCAATTTCATAGACAAGCTCTTCCAGACCGGGGCCGGCGCCGGAGATACATTCGCTGTCGAACTGGGTAAAGCCAACGCATCCGCGTTCACCGGCTTTGCCACCGATTCGGTGTACAACATACAGGCGGGTGTCAACGACGTCCTCGTGGTTGAGGGAACTGATGTGAAGATCGCCGCGAAGGCGTACAGCGGTGCTGATCTAGCCACTGAGTTGGCGAAGGACGCCAAAATAGCAACTGCTACCTACCTTAATGGCATATTCACAATTACACTAACAACAATAGCCGATGAGCTGCAATTCGACGCCGCGAACTCGACCATGGGCCGGTTGCTGGGTTATGATGTCACTGTTAACGAAGAAGGGGATGATGGCACAGGCTCAGCTGCAGATATAGTCTCTGACTTCAGGGCCGATGCGCTCTCGGTCGTCTCTTCCTTCTCGGCTGCGGCCGCCATGGAGAACGTGGACGCGGCCATCGATACTCTGAACACCAATGCGCAGACCGTCGGTGAGTTCATGATCCGCCTGTCTTCGAAAGAGGATAACCTTGCGGTGGCGGTGACTAACACCGAGGCCGCCAGAAGCCGAATTGAGGACGCCGACTTCGCGAAGGAACAGATGGACCTGGTCCGGGCACAGATTGTGCAACAGACAGCCTTCTCCTCCTTTGCCCAGGCCAATTCGGCCCCCCAGCTGATCCTATCGCTCTTCCGGTAAACCAGCGCAGTCAGGTGGGATTTTAGAGGAATATAAGTCATC
>JADFMC010000384.1 GCA_022564085.1 Fidelibacterota bacterium
GGTGATCGAAGCCCGCTGGCTATACGATATACCTCCGGAGCGGATCGATATTGTGATTCATCCCCAGTCGATCATTCACAGTATGGTGGAGTTTGTCGACGGTTCCATCAAAGCTCAGCTGGGTGTGCCGGATATGAAAATTCCCATCCAGTATGCTTTGGCCTACCCGGACCACCGTCCGGCGGATTGGCCCCGGCTGGATCTGGCTGCCATCGGGGAACTGACCTTTGAGGAGCCTGATCTGGAAAAATTCCCTTGCATCACCCTGGCCTACGATGCCTTGCGGCGGGGTGGCTCGGCTCCGGCGGCCCTTAACCTGGCAAATGACCTGGCGGTGCAAGCCTTCCTTGATGATCAACTGGCATTTGCGGCGATTCCACGAGTGCTCGAACGGGTATTAAGCGAGCATCCCTTTATCGAGACCCCCACCTTGGCCGACCTGGAGGAACTCGAGGCCTGGACCGAGCGCTACGTGAGCAAGACTTTGAGCTCTGAGGTTATGGCCTAAAGGTGGAATTTCGGCTGTAGAACACTAGGAACAATTCGGTTTTAAGCTTACATTTGGCCTCCTGAAAAGGCCCCTGCCCGCCGTTCACCAGTAATTAAAGACACATTAATGATAATCACTATTTTAGCCATCCTATTTCTGCTACTAGTATTGGTATTCTTCCACGAACTGGGCCATTATCTGGCCGCCAGATCGGTGGGGGTGCGAGTGGAGCGCTTCTACCTGGGTTTCAACCTGTTTGGCTTGGGGATCAAGAAAAAAATCGGGCATACTGAATACGGCCTGGGACTTTTTCCATTGGGTGGCTACGTGAAAATGGCCGGCATGGTGGATGAAAGTATGGACACGGAAATCACCGGCGAGCCCTGGGAATTTCAGTCCAAGACTAACCTGGAGAAAATCTGGGTAATGTCGGCCGGGGTATTGGGCAATATGATTTTAGCGGTAGTGATTTTTGCCGGGTTGACCTTTAGCAATGGGATTCCTCAGAGTGACCCGGCGGCCGTGGTCGGTTCTCTTGTGCCTGATTTCCCTGCCGAGGAGATAGGTCTGGAAATTGGTGACCGCATCACCGCCATCGATGGGGTTCCGGTAGATACCTGGGCAGGACTGACCACCCTGATCCACTCCCAGCCCGGTGAGCAAGTAGTGGTGGAGGGTACCCGGGATGGCGAATTCTTCCGGCTGGAAATAACCGCCCGCCCCACCGATACCTTGGTGGAAGACGAGATCAAGACTGTGGGGATGATCGGGATCGGCCCCCGGGTGACCCACCGTCCCGCCGGCGTCGGAGAATCAATAGTCAGTGGCTTCACTCTCAGCTGGCGATGGCTCTCCTTGACCTACCGGTCCCTGGCGATGATCGTCACGGGCAAGGCCAGCTTCAAAGAGATTGGCGGTCCCATCATGATCGCCCAGCTGGCGGGCCAATCGGCCAAAATGGGATTTGCCGCTCTCCTGGGATTGATGGCGATTATCAGTGTCAATTTCGCATTTATCAACATCCTGCCCATCCCGGCCATGGACGGCGGTCAAATCTTGGTGGTGCTGATTGAAGCTGCCCTGCGACGGCCCATTTCCCTCCGAGCCCGTATGGCCATTCAGCAGGTGGGGATGTTCCTGCTGCTAATGCTGATGGTGGCGGTGATCTTCAACGACATCCAGCGCCTGGTCAAGTAACCCGCCCCGTAAGCCCCCCCACTATTCCAAACGGTACTTCGCCAGTTTCAGCACCATGGTGCCGAAGTTGGTCTGTTGCTCCACCCGGGCAGGGATTCGGGCCGCGTCATTCGTGAGCCACAGCCGCAGGAAGCCGCCCACTTTGGTCATGGGCCGGTCGTCCAACGGCGAGGGTACCAGCAGCAGGCATTCCAACTCACCGGCAGGCACTTTAATGGTAGTGATCTTGCTGGCCAGTACTGCGATGTCACGCAGCCGCTTCCCGTCGAATATGGTGATTTCCACTCGATCACCGAGCTCCAGTGCCAGTGAGCGGAACT
>JADFMC010000061.1 GCA_022564085.1 Fidelibacterota bacterium
TGTTGGCGGCCAGTCGCATAGTGAGGGCAAAGGGCCGCACGAACATGCTCAACAATTCAATCGGTATCAGGATGAACAGCACCAGCCAGGCGATCCCCGGGGGGGCCATATTCCTCCAGTGGCCGAAAACGCCGTGTACCCGGCTCCCGGCGACAATGATAGCAAAGAATGTGATGGTGGCCAGCGATGCGGTTACATTCAGGTTGGCCGTGGCGGTCCCCCCGCCGGGGATCAGGTCGAAAAAGGGCACCAGCCCCAGCAGGTTGGCGGTTACGATCAGGGTGAAAAACGTCAGGATCAGGGGGGACCAGCTGCGGGCGTGGGCCGCACCGATATGGGGCACTACAATTTGGTTATGCACAAAATCGACAATGAACTCCAGGAAATTGCTGAAGCCGCTGGGCACCGGGTTTTCCTGAGTGCGGTAGCGGCGGCTGCCCAACAGAAATCCGGCCGTCACCACGGTGCCGGCCAACCACAGCATGAGCACGTGCTTGGTAATGGATATGTCCAGCCCGAACAGGGGCGGCAGTTGCACCAGCACATCGCTGTTGGAGACGTGGTGCAGGATGATCGAACCAATGTCCTGGCTATGTTCCTCTACAGCCATACCTTATTCCACTTAGGTGGCTACCCCGCGGCGACGGCCGGCGGCCAGGTAATATTGCTGGTACCGGAAGGCCTCGTATAGGTGCCAGGCCAGGAAATTGACGAGCAGTGTAACCACAAAGGCTGCCTGGGGCCAGGTGGTCAGCACTAATACTGCTGTTATCCAGGCACCGATCAGGACCACTTTTGTCAGGAAGTTCACTATCACAAAGCGATCATGCTTACGGGGATCGAGTTTTCCCGGCAGCAACCGGAAAAACACTACCAGGCTGACCCCTGATATGGTCAGCGGCAAGAGTCCCCCCGCCGACACCGCCATGAACAGAGCGCTGTCTCCAGCGAACAATGCCAATCCGGCGGCAGCCAGGAAAAGGGCTACCAGGATTTCCGCGCCCCGGGGCAGCCTCATGCCCCACCATTCCCTGGAAACATGGCCTTCCATAAATCGTACAGCCCCACAGCCACCCCTAGTAGTAGGCCCGTCAGCAACAAGTAAGGGGCCGTCTCAAATCTTTTATCCAACGCATATCCCAATAGTCCCAAGCCCAATACCGCCCCGGTAAGGGTCTGGGTGGCGGTTATAACCTGGCGACTTCCTGGTATTTTATTTGGCATTCACGGTGCAGGTCGGAACGATGGCTGGCCCTACGGAAAATCTCAGGCGTCCTTCGCAGCCGCTGGGGTGGATTCTTCGGTGGAGTGAGATTGCTGATTGTGCGAACCCTGACCAGCCGGCCGGCCATCCTTGTGGCGCGATTCCTCACTGATCTTGGCACGTTTCATTTTGCATTTGCCGGAAAACTGGGCGCCTTCCTCGATCACCAACAGGTCCACCCGCACTTCCCCCACTACCTTGGACGAACCGCCCAGGGTAGCGCGGCCTTTGATGGTCAGACTGCCTTCCAATTCACCGTCGATGACGGCCTCCTGGGCAATCACTGCGCCTTTGATATATGAATCCTTGGCTGAACGCACCATGCCATCGGAGCGGATATCCCCGATGATCGTTCCGTAGACCAGCACCGAACCCTTGACATCCAGATTGCCATGGAAGTTGGTGTTCGGACCAACTATGGTGTTGATTTGGTTGCTCGAAGTTTTAGCCATTGGTATCTACGGAAACATCCTGCTTGCGATAAATCTCAATAAATAGCCGCGGGTCGATTGACCGGGCCTCTTTCCATATTTCAAAATGCAGATGCGGGCCCTGGCTGATGCCGGTATTGCCCACCAAGCCGATCGGTTGCCCCCGCGCGATCCACTCCCGGGGCTGGACCAAGTTAATCTGATTGTGCCCATAGACGGAGAAGTAACCGTCACCGTGGCTCAAGATTATCAGGTAGCCCAGGTCTTCCGTCCAGTGGGCAAACACCACCAGCCCGGAGGCGGCGGCATGAATGATTTCCCCTTCGGCTGCGGCGATGTCCACCCCGGAGTGATTGACCTGCAGGTCCAGGGAGTGCAGCAACTGCCCCTGGGTGACATACCCGTTTACCGGTGGAAAAGTGGGCAGATTATCCAGGAAGTTGATATACCGGTTATCGATCCTGATACCCCCCTGCCGTCCGTCCAATTGGCTGGAATCGCCATCAAGTCCACCGGCGATGCGGGTCGATAATTCCAACTCCTGCAATAACGCGGTGCCCAACAAGCCGTAGCGGTTGGTCTCAGACACTACCAGCTGGACCTTGTCCCGGTAGGCCAGCAGCAGCTCTTTCTCAGCCATTACCCGCCGGTAATCGGTCAGCCGCGGCAGGGTAACAGCCAATGCTCCGAACAGTCCCAGCAGCACTAATACCACTGCCAGCACAAAGAGCAGCAGCCTACCGGCAACGAACAGGTAACTGCGGGTCCACCCGCCGTCCGCCGACATGACAATCAGCTGGTATTGCCGATACCATATGTTTTTCAAATAGCCCACAAGTTTAGCCTGTGACGTAGTCGGGTGTCAACGTAAATGCGCCTCGTGGTGCAAGGCTCTCAGCGGGCATCGCGTTCTCCCAGAATGACATCCAGGATCCGTTCCAGGTCGTCCTGGGAGTAATAGGAAATCTCAATCGTGCCGGCATCGTTATCCTTGGCCTTGATCCGCACCTTGGTGCTCAATTTACCAAGCAGCTCCACCTCCACATGGTTCAGGAAAGACGGCTTGGGAGGTTCCGAGGGCCGCTGCGCAGCTTCCTTCCGTCGGGGCGATTTCTTATCCGGGGTGTCGTTTATGTCCTGCACCGCCGCCTCAGTCTGGCGGACGCTCAATCCCTGTTCCACCACCTTTTTCCATAGCCCTTGCATCAGGGCGGGCTGGGACAGCCCCAGCAGGGCCCGGGCGTGGCCCATGCTGATGGCGCCGGCCACCAGGCTATCCTTGATCTCTTTGGGCAGGCGCAGCAGGCGCAGGTAGTTAGCCACCGCCGGACGGCTAATGCCCACCTGCTCGGCTATCTCCTCTTGCTTCAAATCGAATTTACTGTGCAACAAGGCAAAGGCCTCGGCTTGTTCAATGGCGTTTAAGTCCTGCCGCTGGATATTCTCGATGAGGGCGTACTCCATCATCTCCACATCGGTATCGACGCTCAGCACGTAGACCGGCACCGCGTCCAATCCGGCTGCTTTGGCCGCCCGCAAGCGCCGCTCCCCAGCCACCAGCTGATACCGCCCCCCGGTGGTCTCCCGCACCGTGAGTGGCTGGATCACCCCCTTGGACTTGATGGAGGCCACCAACTCCTCCATGCCCGGCCCCCCAAATTCCCTGCGGGGTTGCATCGGATTGGGGTCAATCAAATCGACGAGAATGCCCGATTGGACGCCACCGGCGGCTGCCACCTCCTCGGGAGTGGGGATCAAGGCCTCCAGGCCCCGGCCTAACCTTTGTTTATCCATTTTGCTCGATTACTTCACTGACCAACGACATGTAATTCATGGAGCCCATGGATGAGGCATCGTACAGTATGATGGGCTTACCGTAACTGGGCGCTTCGCTCAGCCGCACATTGCGTTGGATGGCTGTCTTGTAGACCTTGTCGCCGAAATAGGCCCGCACCTCCTCGGCCACCTGGCGGGACAGGTTCAAACGGGAGTCAAACATGGTGATCAGCACACCTTCGATCTCCAAATCGGTGTTCAGCTGCCGCTGGATCTGGCGGATGGTGTTTAATAGCTGCGACAAGCCTTCCATGGCATAATACTCGCACTGGATAGGGATCATGACCGAGTCGGCGGCGGTCAGGCTGTTGACCGTCAACAGGCCCAGCGAGGGGGGACAATCGATCAATATGAAGCGGTAATCCCGATCGAGTTCGTCGAGGGCCTTTTTAAGGATGTATTCCCGGGCTAACATGCCCACCAGCTCCACCTCGGCGCCCACCAGCTGGTGGGATGACGGTACCAAGTCAAGGTGCTCCAATTGGGTAGAGACGATCACATCCTCCAGGGAGCCGTTATTGGTCAGGATGCTATAGACCGACTCGTGGGCTCCGTTGATGTCCACGCCCACACCACTGGTGGCGTTGGATTGGGGGTCCAAGTCCACCAACAGGGTGGGAATTTCACTGGCGGCCAGCCCGGCGGCCAGATTTACGGCGGTGGTGGTCTTGCCGACCCCGCCTTTCTGATTGGCCAGGGCTATTATTTTCGTTTTGTTGGGCATTATATACGCTGTTTCAGGGGGTATTTAAACCTGTAAATCTACGAGATGCTGGTCGAATGTTGCAAGGCCACCGGACTACTACCCACCCGGAGTAATCCCTTGCGCCCATCAGAGGCCAAATCTAACTTTCTCGCTCTGAACTTGTAGCTATGTTTCCATCACTTATATCAGCCGCCACCAGGGCCGCCCCGTGAGTCCCCGCCCGGACAGCGACGACATCCGGCGGCGCGTGAAGCGCCAGTTAGGCCCCGATGCCACAACCGAAATGGTCGAGTCGGTAGTGCGCCGGGTCGAGGCTCTATCGGACGGGTCCGGAGAAGACCTATCCACAGACCTGCGTTCGATGCCGCCTGAGCAAAAAGACGCCGGCGGTGACCGCCTGATAATTGCGGTCTTCGGGGTGAATCAGCCGGGCATTATGGCCGGGGTCTCGCAGATCCTGTCACGGCACCGCTGCAATATCCTGGACATTTCCCAGAAACTGATGCAGGAGTTCTTTACCATGATATTGGTGGTGGACCTCACCGGCGCCGACACAACTTTCGAGCAACTGCAGCAGGATTTCGACAAGCTGGGGAATAGCCTGGGGATCAAGATTTATGCCCAGCACGAGGACGTCTTCCGGGCCCTGAACCGCCTGTAGCCCCGCCACCATGTCCTGGACCACCACTGAAATCCTGGAAACCTTGCGCATGACCGAGGTGGAGCACCTGGACATCCGCACTATCACCATGGGCATCAGTTTAAGGGGCCTTACCGGCGGCGATGCAGCCAGTGCCGCTCAGCGGGTCTACGACCGGGTCAGCGAGCGGGCCGGCAGTCTGATCGAGACCGTGGACCGCCTGTCGCGCCGCCTGGGTATTCCGGTAGCCAATAAGCGGGTGGCCATCACACCGGTGGCAGTGGCCTTCGACAACCTGGGCCGTGACGGCCTGGTGCAGATCGCCCAGGCGTTGGACCGGGCCGCCGCCAATGTGGGCATTGACTATATTGCGGGCTATTCGGCCCTGGTGGACAAAGGCAGCACCCGCGGCGATGAGGACTTGATCGCCTCCATCCCCGAGGCCATCGGCGGCACTGAGCGGGTATGTGCATCGGTGAACGTGGCCTCCAGCCGGGCCGGCATCAACCTGGACGCAGTGGCCGCCATGGGCCGGGTGATCAAACGGCTGGCCGAGGCTACCCGTGACCGGGACGCCGTGGGGTGCGCCAAGCTGGTGGTGTTCTGCAACGTGCCCGAGGACAATCCCTTTATCGCCGGGGCTTTTCACGGCATCAGCGAGCCGGAAACCGTCATTAACGTGGGGGTGTCCGGTCCCGGCGTAATCCTGGACACGGTCCGGCGGGCGGGGAAGGCCGACGCCCGGGAGCTGGCCGAGCAGATCAAGCTCACCGCTTTTCGGGTGACCCGGGCCGGTGAACTGCTGGGCCGGCGGGTAGCCGCCGACCTGGGCATACCCTTCGGCATCGTGGACCTGAGCTTAGCGCCCACCCCTGAGCCGGGGGACTCGGTGGGCGAGGTGCTTAAAGCCATTGGGCTGGAGGACGTGGGCGCGCCGGGCACCACCGCCGCCCTGGCACTGCTCACCGACGCCATGAAACGCGGCGGTTTGATGGCCTCGTCGTCAGTGGGGGGCTTGAGCGGGGCCTTCATCCCGGTGAGCGAGGACGCCGCCATGGTATCGGCCGTTCAAAAGGGGCACCTGTCGCTGGAGAAGTTGGAGGCCTTGACGGCGGTCTGCTCCGTGGGGCTGGACATGATCGCCCTGCCCGGGGACACACCGGCCGAGACGTTGGCCGCCATCATCGCCGACGAGTGCGCCATCGGCATGGTGAACCACAAGACCACCGCCACCCGCCTGATCCCGGTGCCGGGCAAAACCGTGGGCGACGTGGCCGACTACGGCGGACTGATGGGCCAGGCGCCCATCATGGCCGTGAGCACCCTATCGCCCGCTCGCTTTATCTCCCGGGGCGGGCAGATACCCCAGCCGGTGACGGGGGTGAGGAACTAGGCCCAGCTGGAATATGGCAATGTTGATCGTGCAAGATCCAGGCTTTGGGATTAATTTCAATTCACCAGCGGAGCGAACTACTTTCTCCACGAGCTGCGGATATCAGGGAAGACAGATAAATGGCTGAAATTGAGCACGCCAGGGCGATAATAGAATCCATCAGGGAAAGACTCTTGGCAGAATATGATCCTTTGAAAGTGATCCTGTTCGGTTCCTACGCCTACGGACACCCCGACAGGGATAGTGATATCGACCTGCTGATAATTAAGGAGACTAACCAGCGCTTCATCGATCGCTGGGTCGAAGTCCAACGCCTGCTAACCGGTTTGCATCGCCATCTACCGGTGGAAACGCTGGTGCTCACCCCCGCCGAATTGGATGAGCGTTTGCGGATCGGTGACCAGTTCATTATGAACATTATGGAGCGGGGCAAGGTCCTCTATGCCGCCTGAGGAGTCAACTTACCCAAGACATTGGCTGACTATCGCTGAAAAGGACTTGGTCCGTGTAGACCGTCTATTAGAAATGGACGACCCGGAAGGAGCCGGTTTTCATCTACAACAGGCCTTAGAGAAATTCTTAAAAGCTTTTCTACTCTCACAAGGGTGGCAACTGAGACGTGTGCATAATCTGGATACACTGCTGGATGACGCACTGACTTTTGATACTTCGCTGGAAGAATATCGAGAAGTTTGTCAGAAGATTACGGGCTATTACTTTCTTGAGCGCTACCCAGTGGCAATGGACATTAGCCTGACGGTGGAAGAAGTCCGCCCCTCCAGGGACCAAGTAGGATCGCTGATCGAGCGACTAGTGGCAGCGACTAAATCCCCCAACCGGTGACGGGGGCGAGAAATTAAAACCCAACATAGTAGTTTTGGCATCTATCCATGTCTGAACGTTTCCCCTCTTCCTCACCGCCTCCCTCGCCCCGATCACAGCTCAGTGACCAGTCAGCGGCTTAAGTAGCCTACCATAAATTCTCCCTTGCCTGGACGTACATAATTGCGTACGTTATGGCCCCTGGAGGCTTATTATGCGCACTATTTCAGTTACCAAAGCACGCTCGACCCTCTTTCAACTGGTGAACGAGGCGGCCAGCTCCCACGAGCCGGTCCAGATCACCGGGAAAAAGGCCAATGTAGTCCTCATAGCAGAGGAGGACTGGCGCTCCATCCAGGAGACCATGTATCTGCTGTCGGTGCCGGGTATGCGGGAATCGATTGTGGAGGGTTTGCAGACCCCGATAGCGGAGGCCAGTGAGGACCCGGGTTGGTGAAATGGCGGCTGGTTTACACCCGCTCCGCCCGCCAGGATGCTCGCAAAATCGCTTCAGCAGGACTCAAGTCCAAAGTAGAGGGACTGCTGAAAATCCTGGGAAATGACCCATATTCGGCACCACCACCGTATGAAAAGCCGCGCGGTGACCTGACCGGCGCGATTTCCCGCCGCATCAACATCAAGCACCGGCTCGTGTACCAAGTACTGGAAGATGAAGGGGTCGTAAAGGTGATCCGCATGTGGAGCCATTATGAATAGTCCCATTTCCGGGAAGTGACCATGCGCCTTTATCTCGTACAACACGCCGCCGCAAAGCCAAAAGAAGAGGACCCTGACCGCCCATTATCCGCCCAGGGCCGAGTGGATATCGACCGGATGGCAACCTTCCTGGCCGGGAACGATGTTGCGTTGGAGAGCATCCGGCACAGCGGCAAGACTCGCGCCGCCCAGACGGCTGATGTGCTGGCTGATCGGTTGCAGCCGGTTGCCGGTGTATCCGCCGTCGAGGGGCTCAAGCCGCTGGACGACCCCATGCCGTGGGCCGAGCGGCTGAAGGGCGAGCAAGATAACCTCATGCTGGTCGGCCATTTACCGTTTGTGGCCCGGCTGGCAGCCTTGTTGGTGGCCGGTGACCCGAATGTCGAGGTGGTCCGGTTCCAGCCGGGGGGCGTGCTGTGCCTGGAGCGGGACGATGCGGGCGGGTGGGCCATAGCCTGGCTGGTGGTACCGGCCCTGCTGGGCTGATCCGCCGGCTGGCGGACTGGCCACCGCCGATAACTGTTAATGCCAATCAGCGGCCGGCCCTAACTTGGCCCCATGGTCTATAAGTTCCACCGCAGCGGGCGTTCGCAGTTCGACCAGCAGCACAGCACAACTAGCGAATACATCATCCCGTTCATCGAGGCTGCCCGGTCGGTGCCACCCGGGACCCGGGTACTGGAGGTGGGCTGCGGCGAAGGGGGCGTGCTGTGGGCCTTCCTGGACCGGGGCTGCGAAGGTGTGGGGGTGCAGCGGAGTGGCCCCAGACTGGAAAGGGCTCGGGAGCTGCCGGCCGGGTCGCTGGAGCAGGAAAACGCCAGGATGGTGAATGGCGATATCCTGGACCTGGAACCGGAGAAAGACCTGGGCGGCCGCTTCGACCTGGTCATCCTCAAGGACGCCATCGAGCATATACCAGAGCAACCGCGCTTATTGGTGCGATTAAAAGACTGCCTGAAACCCGGGGGGCCATCTTCTTCGCCTTCCCACTCTGGCAGATGCCCTTCGGCGGCCATCACCAGGTCTGCGAGAACGCGGTCCTGAGCGTCAGCCCTTTGCTGCACCTGCTGCCCAATAGCCTGTACCGCCGGGCGTTAGTAATGGGCAAAGAACGGCGGGAGCGGATCGAGGAGTCGCCGGCGCTACGGAAAACGGGCCTGTCTCTGGGCAAGTTCGAGCGGTTGTTGCAACGCGCCGGTTACAGCACTATCCGCCGGAAATTGTACCTGATAAACCCTATTTAGCGCTACAAGTTCGCCCTCCAGCCCCCGGAGCAGTTCAAGCTCATCGCCAGGGCTGCCTTACCTACGGAATTTTGTCACCACCTGTGGCTATTACCCGGTGACGCCTGGGAATATAAGGGTACCGAACTGACCTCTAGCAGCGGACTCACCCCGCCACGACCGGCTGTACGATCTCCGGCTCATGCTCAGGCGCCATTTCCGGGCGGGACAGCCGCTCCAGGCGGCCCAGGTATATCAAAAGCCAGGTGACGGCCACAAC
>JADFMC010000062.1 GCA_022564085.1 Fidelibacterota bacterium
CTATTGCGGCGGCTGCCACGATCCGATATCGTTGTTTTCCGGCACTAAAAATATATTCACGGAGGAATTAACCAACCTCATTGGTTACCAGGAAGGTGTTTCCTGCATTGTCTGCCATGCCATCAAGGAAACCGACGTCAAAGGCAATGCCAGCTATGTCATCACCCAACCTGAGCGCTACATGTTTGCACACGGCGAGGGGCCTCTGGCGCGCTTCTTCCGGGATGTTCTGATCCGGGCCTATCCCCGGCATCATGTGGAGAGCCTGCAACATCGCCTCTTCAAGAGTCCCGAGTTCTGCTCGGCCTGCCACAAGCAGTTCATTGATGAAGAGATCAACAATGTCGGTTGGGTGCAACTGCAGAACCAATACGATAACTGGCGCACCAGCCGGTGGAATCAGCCCGGCGATCCCACCGCCACCATTGAATGCCGTGAATGCCACATGCCGTTGGTCGATTCCAGCGATCCCTCAAGTGGCGATGTGCTGGATTACAACCGGACGACTGATGACGGCAAGCACCGCAGCCATCGTTTCCTGGGCGCCAACCAGTTTATCCCGGCCCTGCTGAATCTTCCCGGCTCCGAGGAGCATGTGATGCTGACCGAAAAATGGTTGCGCGGGGAGATCGAGATTCCCGAGATCGCCCACAAATGGACTACGGGTGCGGCGGTGCCGTTGGAATTGTTGGTGCCGGAGCAGGTTCGGCCCGGAGAACAGGTAACGATCCAAACCTTAATGTTGAACAACAAGGTCGGGCACGATTTCCCCACGGGACCGCTGGATATCATTCAAGCCTGGGTGGAGTTGATCGTCACTGACCAGAATGGCAACGAAATATTCGTCTCCGGCAGCGTGGATGAAGAAAATTTCATTCAGCCGGGGTCATTTATCTTCAAGGCCGAGGCGGTGGATCAATACGGCAACCTGATTGACCGCCATAATCTATGGGAGATGGTGGGGGTGCGCTACCGCCGGGCCCTGTTCCCCGGCGCGTCCGACCGGGCGGAATTCAATTTTTCGTGTCCATCGAGCTGGCCAATTGTGGAGGGGGAGTCCTCCACTGAGGAGCAGTTTACCCTTATGGTACCAGACAATCAGGTTACGGAGTTGCGCGTGACGGCCAGGTTGCTCTACCGCAAGGTCGATCAATATTTCCTGAATGTGCTCTTGGGTGAGGATTCGGGGATCACCGCGCCGGTCACCGCCATTTCCGAGGATCGCAAGACCATCAAGGTAATTCGCCTGTGAGCATGCGGTAGTTTTGTGCTGGGCCGGCTGACGCGGCGCAAACGTCTGCTGCTGATTACGGTAGCCATTGGATTGCTTTTTATGGCGCTGATGGCCGTTGTAATTCGCCGGGCCCTCAAACCGCTCCCGGTCTACCTGCCCGGCGAAGCTATTGAAGGGCTGACCACCGACCTGGCCCGCTCGCTGCCCCCGGATTATCCCCGGGTGACTTTTGTAGATGCCACCGAGGAAGCAGGTATTGCCTTTCACCACTTTTATGGCCGGCGCACGACCCAGCTGCCGGAGGATATGGGCTCCGGGGCCGCCTGGGGCGATTACGATCAGGATGGCTGGATCGATCTGTTTGTGGCCAATCAGGCGGGCCCCTTGACCATGACGGCAGCTGAACTAGAAGCCTCGCCGGCCCACTGCGCCCTTTATCACAATAACGGAGACGGCACCTTCGAGGAGGTCTCTGCCCAAGCGGGGGTCGACTTTCGGGGTTGGGCCCTGGGGGCCGCATGGGGCGATGCCGACAATGATGGCTGGCCCGACCTGGTGGTGACGAGTTACGGTGAAATCTTGCTCTACCACAACAATGGCGATGGCACCTTCACGGACCTGAGCGATCAGTCCGGTCTGGGTGGGCGTCAAGGCTTCTGGACCGGCGTGTCGTGGGGCGATTTCAACCGGGATGGCTTCCTCGACCTGTATGTGAATGGCTATGTCCACTATGCCTATCTGGACCCTGGCGCCTTATCGAAACAATATGCGGTTGAGATTCCCACTAACCTCAATCCCTCGTCCTTTGCGCCCAGTGGCAACCTGCTTTACCGCAACAATGGCGATGGAACTTTCACCGAGATGGCGGCCCAGGCAGGCGTTGAGAACCGGCAGGGGCGCAGCCTATCCAGCAGTTGGTGTGATTTCGATGATGACGGCTGGCTGGACCTGTATGTGGCCAACGATGTTTCCGACAATGTTTTCTACCGGAATTTAGGTGATGGGACCTTTGAGGATATCAGCCATGCTTCCTGGGTGGCCGATTACCGGGGGGCCATGGGTATTGCCGTGGGCGACTGGGACGGGGATCAGGACCTGGACATTTTCATCACCCACTGGATCGCCCAGGAGAATGCCCTGTACACCAACTTGCTGTCCCAATTTGCTGCCATGGACCTGGCCTCCCCACAGGGGATCAGGTTCATGGATGAAGCCGACCGCTACGGCCTGGGGCAGATTGCCCTGGACTATATCGGCTGGGGGACCTCGTTCTTCGATTACGATAATGACGGCCGGTTGGACCTGTTCGTGGCCAACGGCAGCACCTTTCAGCAGCGGGATGAACCGTGGCGGCTGGTTCCCATGTCCAACCAGCTGTTCTGGAATCGGGGGGCGGATCACGGCTTTTATGACGTTTCCTCCGTGAGTGGTGCCCTGTTCCGGCATAAGCGTGTGAGCCGCGGGGCGGCTTTTGCCGATTATGATAATGATGGCGACCTCGATATTTTCATCGTCAACAATGGCGGACCGGGCCTCCTGATGCGCAACGACGCCCATCAGGAGCATCAATGGTTGCAGGTGGCCCTTGAGGGGGTGGTCAGTAACCGCTCGGCTATCGGTGCGAAACTGCGTCTGGTGGTGGGCAGCCGTGTGCATATCCGGCCGGTGGGGGCCCAGAGTTCCTACTGCTCGCAGAACAGCTTGATCGAGCATTTCGGCCTGGGCCTCCAGTCGGTGGCCGATACCCTGGAGATCACCTGGCCCTCAGGAGAACGGCAAGTTTTTTATAACCTGGCCGCCAACCAAAGGGTGCGCGTGGTGGAGGGGGATCCGGTTCTGCGGTGAGCCGCCCGGTTTAAGCCCGGTGAAAAAACTAGTCATTATATTCTCGTCGGTATTTCTGTTGCTCTTCGCGGCGGTGGCACTGCTGAAATTACAACGGGCTGAACAGGTTACCGGGGACAGCGCCGGTGGGTTAGGGGCCATTGAAAAGGAGCACATCCAGCAGTTCTGGCAACACTACCGCGGCGCGACTAAGCACCGCATTGCCGGTGAATTAACAGCCGCCATCGACGCTTATTCCCAGGCCCTGACGCTCAATGAGAAGCACGAAGATACGCTCTATTATCTGGGCAACATGTATTGGGAACTTGGCAATTATAGGGCCGCGGAAAGCGCCTGGAAACGATTGGTCCAGGTCAATCCCGACAGTCCCCGCGGCCATCTGCGGCTGGGCGATCTGTACCTATGTTTCGAAAATAAGGCTCTATTTAATATCGCCGCCGCCGAGCGCGAATATGAGCGGGCTTTTAAGATCAACCGTGAAGAGACCGGCTCACTGTTGCGCTTGGGTCAACTGGCTCTGATTAGAGGTAGGTTAGGCGAGGCTCAGGGCTACTTTGAGGCGGTTCTGGGCACCAATGACCGTAGTTTGGAAGCCCAATACCTCAGCGGCTATATCGCCTGGAAACATCGATTTTTAGTTGCGGCCGCCACCCGGCTTGGCCTGGCGGTGCAATATTCCCAAACCGCTGATACCTCTCGTGGAAATTTGGGCGAGGGGGCGACTAAGTCGGGGCGCCCCCTGACTGTTTCAAGCCGGTCGGATTGCCGTATATTTTCGCGGTACCTGGCCGATTTAGCTCAGCTCCAGCCGCCAATACCCGCCGATCTGGTTGAACGCAGCTATCAGGACCTGGACGCATTGCTGCAGCGCATTAGGAAGCAGGCGGAATCCTAAACTGAGGGCGTCCGGACCGGCTCGGCAGGGGCTGGAATAATGCCGGATTGGTGGTATACCAGGGGGGCAACCGGGTTTGCGGATTTTATTTTGCCACCCGCCCGGAAGGCACTAATTATATGCCTAAACAGGGGTTAGAGAATGGTACTCTCACCCGCTGATTGAAGTGAATTTGCAAGGCCTGCCGAAGTAGCACCTAAAACCCATTTCCAGTTAAACGGCTGTGGCATTTCCCCGGCAGCCGCACTATTATCCCGAGTTGACATGTTGCTTTAATACATGTAAATTTTTCGCACAAGACTTGAAGAGAAAATAAGAATAATGAGGTTAAGAAATGTCATGCTGGGGGTGGTTCTGGCTGGAGTGGCGCTGCTGCTCGTGGCAGGAAATTGGGCCATGGAGGAGGAGAGCCTGATCCGCTTCGAGGACCACCGCGCCCGGGCCGGGATTGATTTTGTCCATCATGCTCCCCGGCCCCGGTGGTGTGAGATCGGGCCCACTGTCAGTGGAGCAGCCACCAACGAGGGGCTCGAGCTGATCTTTCAGGAGGGCAAAGAGTTCTGGAAATCGAATGATAGACTCCTGACTCTGGAGGAGTTCGCTCATCTACATCTGATCAAAATGAACGGCTCCGGTGGCGCCTGGCTGGACTACGACCGGGATGGCGACTGGGACCTGTACCTGGTCAATGGCCAGGGGCCGGGGGATATGACCAATGCTCTCTATGAGAACCTGGGAGGGAAATCGTTCCGCCGGATACTCTCCGGCGCCGAGGATCCTGGCGAAGGGATGGCTGTCTCTGCCGCGGACTATAATAATGATGGTTACACCGATCTCTTCGTCAGTAATTATGGCAACTTTATCCTATACCGGAACGACGGTAATGGGACCTTCGTCGACGTGACGGAAAAGGCCTTCCCCGAAGGGGTGCGGGACTGGTGGTATAGCGGATCAGCCTGGGGGGATTATGACCGGGATGGAGATCTTGACCTGTATGTAACCGGTTACGTGAACTTCGCCTTGCGCCCCTTGAATACCAGCCTGCGCTTCCCCATGGATTTTGGTGGACTGCCCAATATCCTCTATCGGAATAATGGGGATGAAACCTTCACTCAGGTGACCGAAATAGCTGGGGTGGGTGATGCCACCCGCAAATCGATACAAGCGATCTTCTGTGATCTCAATGACGACGGCTGGCCTGACATTTTCGTGACCAACGACACCGATGCCAACGGTCTTTACCTCAACCGCGGAGATGGCACCTTCAAGACCTTCTCAGGTCCCAGCGGCCTTAGCACAACGGATGGCAGCATGGGTATTACCTTAGGCGACTTCAATGGCGATGGTAAAAACGACCTGGTTTATACCAACTATGCCGCCGAAGTGAATGTCCTGGCCCGGTTGGAAGGGATCGAGCAAGCCAACGACGGGCAGGTACGCAACGCCGTTTTCGTCCATGACTTTAATTCCCGGCTGGTCCACCAGCTGAGTTGGCCCATGGTCGGCTGGGGGACCGGGCTCTTTGACCTGGATAATGACGGTGACCTGGATCTTTTCTTTGCCAACGGACATTTAAACGCCGTGAGTGGGGACAATCGCCAGCTAAACCTGCTCTTTGAGAATGACGGTGAAGGACGCTTCACTGATATTTCCGAATCCGCCGGCATCTGGGCATCGGGGAAACGTATCCACCGTTCCGCCCTTTTCGCCGACTATGACAACGACGGCAAGGTGGATATTTACGTCACCAATAATGGCCAGCAGGTTGAAGACGGGCAGGGGAACATCGTCGCCGACAGGAACCAGGGGGTAGGCGTCCTTTACAATAATGTCTCCCTGGACGACAATAATTGGCTCAAGGTGCGGCTCGAGGGTCGGATTTCCAACCGGGACGCCTATGGGTCCAAAGTGAAGGTCACTGCCGGGGACCTGGTCTTGACGCAGCTCCTGGTCTCCGGCAGTGGCTACTACTCCACTAACGCCAGGGAACTTTACTTTGGTCTCGGTCGCAATAAGCGCATAGCTCAGATCGAAGTGACTTGGCCCAACGGCCAGGTGCAGACCTTCAAGCAGGTCAAGCCTAACCAGACGGTCTATATCGTGGAGGGGGAACAACTCCACGAAAATTCGTTGGTGCTGACCGTCACAGCCACCCTTTAAAGCCGATTCTGCCAAGTATTGTAGTTGTCCCTACGGGAGCCACTACCCGGTCCCTGATCGGGCTGGCCCTGCTTCAGATTACCGGTTGTGAATGCCGCTGATCCTCAGCCTGTTACTGATCATGGTTTTTATCGTATTGGGAACCACAAAATGGGGTTTGCACCCGGTCAGACCATTGCCGACGTTCAGATGGCAGCGTATCCCGCTGGTGACAGCTACTATGCCGGGGCAGTCGTAACCGTAAGCGGCGTCATCACGGCGCTACCCCCGGATGTAGAGGATCGAACCGATCCGGAGCCCTGGCCCCCTGGCCCATAGTGCCGGGTTTCGTCATCCAGAGCGCGTCCGGCGCCTGGAATGGGGTATCGGCTTATCTGAATGATACCACCTCCTACACACCTGTTATGGGAGATGAAATAACGGTCACCGGTACTGTGGATGAAGACTGGGCGGCCTATTCATTCCAGTTCTCGAACAATACCGTAATCAGGGACATCAGCGTTGTGGTGGTTACCGGCAGCGGAATGACTATCGCCGCCACAACCGTTAGCGGTGCGGATCTGTTGGCTGATCCTGAGTCGTACGAAGGTGTGTTGGTTACCATAGACTCAGTAGCAGTAACCAGCCTGAACAGCTTTGACTGGTCCGTGTCCGACGGCACCGGCGAGTTCCTGATCGATGATGATTGGCTGGCGACCGATAGCCCTCCCGACACTATGATAAATGGTCTCGCAGTGGGTGATGTGATCCTGGGCTTGTCCGGTATTTACAATCACAGTTTCGGGACCATCAAGGTCCAGATCCGTGATTTGGAAGATCTGGGTGTTGAGCTGGGAGTGGATAGATTGGCCGATCTGCCAACTGTGTTCTCGCTAAGCCAGAACTACCCCAACCCGTTCAACCCGGCCACCACCATCAACTACACCCTGCCGCGGCAGACCAAGCACACCCTGAAGGTGTATAACCTGCTGGGCGCGGAAGTGGCCACCCTGGTGAGCGATACGAAACCGGCGGGGGCCTACTCCATCACCTGGAACGCCCAGCGCTTCGCCAGCGGCCTATACTTCATCCGCCTGGAGGCGGGGGATTATAATAACGTGAAGAAGATGATCCTGCTGAAGTAGGCCACGGTCTGTAGCGCACTAGGCGACAAATTCGGGGGAGGGGCTGAATACCCTCCCCCGTTTTTATTATCTCCGGCGGCAGGCGTAACTTCGGTCATGTCGAAGAGTCCACTTCTCAGCTGGTTTGCAATTACTGTGCTGGCCCTGAGCCTGGAAAGTTTATCCGGCCTCCCCGTGGCCGGAACGGCCAGGGCCCAGGAGCGGACCTTAAAGGTGATGGCCTACAACCTGCTGAACTATCCCGATCACGATGACCAGTATGTACGGACTGATTACTTTGTCACCATTTTTGGCGCCACTGAGCCCGATATACTGGTGGTGACTGAAATTAAATCGCAGGCCGGGGTTGACCGGCTGCTGGAATTTGGCCTCAGCCGCATTTCCCGCGATTATGTGGCGGGCCCCTTTATCAACGGTTACAATACCGATAACGCCGTCTATTACCGCGCCGACAGGGTGACCCTGGAGAATAACATCCGCATCACCACCGCCCTGCGCGATATAAACGGCTATACCTTTTCCATTGACGACCATGATGACGGCACGTTCACATTTACCATTTTCGTGGCCCATCTCAAGGCCAGCGATACCAGCCTTGATCGGACCAAGCGACACCTGGAGTGCAGCCGGCTGGCAAACTACATTGCCCAGCAGGACAGCAACTACTATTATGCCTTCGCCGGGGATTTCAACATATATAGAGCCAGCGAGGCGGCCTATAAGCTGCTGCTGGACAGCATGGCGGTGGACCTGGAAGACCCCCTCGATGCCCGGGTTGCATGGCATGATAATTCCAGTTACAACTACCTGCACACCCAGTCTACCCGCACGGGACAATTGCCTGATGGTGGCGCCTCCGGGGGGCTGGACGACCGCTTCGACTTCATCCTGCTGTCCCACCAGATGCTGCGCGACAGTGGACCGCTGACCTTTGCTACCGGCACCTACAGCGCCTTTGGCAACGACGGCGATCATCTCAATTACAATATTAATGCCGGTGACAACCGGGTGGTGACAAGGACCATGGCCGACGCCCTGTATTACGCATCGGATCACCTGCCGGTGCTGTTGAATTTGTCTTACCCCACAACTCTGGCAGTCGCGGATCGGGCCGGCCTACCAGTGAACTACGTCCTATATCAAAACTATCCCAACCCATTCAATCCCGGCACGACGATCCAATTCGACCTGCCGGTGGCCTCGGCTACCCGCATCACGGTCTACGACCTGCTGGGCCGGGAGGTGGTACGGCTGGCGGATGGCCGTCTGGAACCTGGGCATCACCGGCTGGAGTGGGATGGACGGGATAGCCGGGGCCATATGGTGCCGACCGGTATGTATATCGTGTCGATGAGGACGCCGGAGTTCGGGAAAAATATCAAGATAGTGCTACTTAAATAGGCCGGCCATGAGCACTGGACTAACTCCCTGGGCCTGTCCGGCGTGCAGACCGGCCTTCCAGGCAGGTTATTGCCGGCCGGATTGATCCAGTACCCTAAATTCGGTCAACATTAACCGACCAACTTGACCGCATTGCCCCATGAAAACCATCATCGAGCCGTTCCGCATCAAGGCCGTGGAGCCTATTCGCCTCACCAGCCGCGAGGAACGGGGCAGCATCCTCAAGGCGGCCCACCATAACCCTTTCTACCTGGCGGCCCGGGACGTGCTGATCGACCTGCTCACCGACAGCGGCACCGGGGCCATGAGCAGTGAGCAGTGGGCCGGCCTGATGCGGGGGGACGAATCCTACGCCGGTAGCCGCAGCTGGGAGCGTTTCGAGAAAGCGGTTAAGAATGTCATGGGCTTCAAGCATGTGATCCCCACCCACCAGGGCCGGGCGGCGGAGCGGATCCTGTTCGCCACCATGGTCAGCGAGGGGCAGGTGGTGCCCAACAACACCCATTTCGACACCACCCGCGC
>JADFMC010000063.1 GCA_022564085.1 Fidelibacterota bacterium
TGGTGACCACGTCAGCGGTGTCGGAGGACGTATATCACCAGATGGTGGACCCGGCGGCGGACCAGAAGCGGCTGGTGCTGGTGTCCCGGATTGCCACCCTGGTGATCGGGGCGGCGGCCATCGCCTTGGCTCAACTGCCCCGTAGCGTATTCGACAAGGTGCTTTTTGCCTGGGGCGGGCTGGGGGCGGCCTTTGGTCCGGCGCTGGTGTTGAGCCTGTGGTGGCCCGGAACCACCCGCAACGGGGTGCTGGCGGGCATGCTGGCGGGCTTCTTTACGGTGATCATCTGGGATAACATGCCCTGGGGCGGCGTGCTATACTCGTTGGTGCCCGGTTTTCTGGTGGCCCTGCTGGTAGTCGTGGGGGTCAGCCTGGCGGAGAACAGGCGCGGATAGCAGTGGCAGTAGCAGTTGGCAGTAGCAGGAAAGAGGAAAGAGAAAATCGTAAAGTATGCAACGGGGAGCTATTGAAGACTGAAGGAGTTCCAGCGCCGTGAGTAAACCAACTTACCGGGCAGCTTTGCAAGCCGTCCAGGGTGGGAAGATTGATCCGGTCTACCTGCTGGCGGGTGGCGATACTTTCCTCGAGGAGCATTTCATTTCCCTATTGGTGCGGCGCTATTTACCGGCTGGTGGCCGCAAGCAGATCTATTCCCTGGAGGATGATAAGCCGGAGGATGTTTTGGCGGAACTGGGGGCCTATGGTCTGTTTCAGAGCAAGCAACTGCTGGTGGTGCGCCAGGTGCAGCGGGTGAGCGGCAAGGTCCGGGATGAGCTGTTGGCCTATGTGGTGGCGCCGGCCGGCGACAAATGCCTGTTGTTAGTGCTGGAGGACTACCAACCCGGCAAAGGGCTTCATAAGCGCCTGGCCCCCGGTGTGGTGGTGGTCGACACCCGGCCGCCGTTCCCCGATCAGATCCGGACCTGGGCCGCAGATTATGCCCGTGACAACGGCCACCAGCTGGACCCGGAAGCGTTGGATATCCTGATAGAATACGTCGGTGATTCGGTGGGTCATGTGGTAAGCGAGCTGGACAAGCTCTTCATTGCAGTGGACGATGGCGCCGCCGTTGTCCCGGCCACGGTGGAGGCCCAGGTGGGAGCGGATCGCAGGCGCCAGCTGTGGCACTTGCAGCAGGCGCTGGCCCGCCGGGATTCCCCCCAGTCGCTGGCAATATTGGTTTCGCTGCTTAGACACGGTATCCGGCCCTCTCCCATCATCAGCGCTATCGCCGCCCTGTTCAGCCAACTGCTTTATATCCACTCCCATACTACGGCGCAGAAAGTCTATACGGGCCTAAATAAGGTGGTGAGCGCCGAAATGGGGCCGATGGTAAGGCGCTATCCCCCCGGGGATACGGCCCGGGTGCTACGGGCCCTGTTGGCCGCCGACGTGACATTGAAATCGGTGTCGGTGGATGCCGAAGCCGTAATGATCATCCTGGTAACCGCTATTTGCCGAGGAAAGGCTTGACCAGCCACGAATATACCGACGAGGAGCTAATCACCCAATTCCAAGCGGGCAACGAGAGCGCTTACCTGGAGCTGGTGGAGCGCTTTAAGAACCGGCTGTTTTCGTTCATCTACCGCTTCGTGGGGGATGTGGACCTGGCGGAGGATCTTTTGCAGGATACGTTGGTCAAAGTCTATACTCACAAGCACTCCTACCGGGAGATCGCCAAGTTTTCCACCTGGATTTATACCATTGCCGGTAATCTGGCCCGCACCGAGTTGCGCAAGCGCCGGAGGCGAGCCACCTTCAGTATGAGCGCTCTGGGTCTGGGGGGACGGGAGCTGGAGCTGCCTTCCACCGACCACACGCCCAGCAAAATTCACGAAGGAGTCCAGACGGAAGCAGCCATCCAGCGGGCACTGGGTCAATTACCGCTGCACTTCCGCACTGTAGTTATTTTGCGGGACGTCCAGGAACTTTCTTATGATGAGATAAGTAAAATTATGAAAATTCCCTTGGGTACAGTGAAATCCCGGGTTAACCGGGCGCGGTTGCGTCTGCAGGAGATACTCTCGAACCTTGATGAAAACAGGAGAAATAAAGACTGAATGGATTGCTCTGATTTTCGCGTATTAGCATCAGCACATTTAGATTTCGAATTATCATTTGCCAAGCAAAGATCGTTTCTGCAGCATCTGGAGGGTTGTGAGCTCTGCGCCCGTCTTCTGGCACATATGCAGAAAATCCAACTGCACCTGAAACAGGGCGTGACCGCGTCACTGTCGCCTGACTTCGTAGCCCGGTTGCAGGAACGCCTGCGGACGGATCTAGCCCGCCGGCCGGCCTGGTGGCGTCGCCTGGTCGAGCCGGGCGCATCGGGTTTATCTCCCGCATCTTTGGGAGGATTGGCTGTGGCGGCGATGGCTGTGCTTGCCATCAGCTTGAGCCTGTTCCGCCCAGAAGCGGCGCCCTTAGTGGAACCGGCCGGTCAATCGCTCCAGGCGGGACCCCCATTTAAGTTGATCCCAGCACAACCGGGAAGCGCAAACCCCTCCGGGGTGGCCGATGTCAGCACCGGGTCCGATTCCCTGCTGGAACGGCGGGACCCTGCTCGCCGAGATTTCTCCCGCCAGATGAAATATGTCAGTCAAGTCGGGCGACCGTAAATTGGGGTCAATTACCTAAGACCCCATCGATAATTTATCCCTGATCATAGAGGCCATCCGGTGAAGGATGGACGTAACTTCGCCGCGCGGTGATGGTGCTGTGTTAATACCTTTCAATATACTTAATGGTTAGTGGCCTGCCCGGGGCGTGCTGAAGGTTGAGACATGTCCAGGGAAAAGAAGACCCCCGTACCGAAGCATAGCGATTCGGCAGAGCATAATATGGCTCTGGACGACCTATTGGCCCGCGCCACAAAGATCGATATCACCGAAGATCCTGACCAACTGCTGGCTGCTCTGGTGACGGCGGCCGGTGATCTGCTGGATTTCGACCGTCTGACAATTTCCCTGCCGTCCAACCGAGTGCCGGATGGCCTGCGGATAACGCTGGTTGCGGGACGGCAGGATGAATTCGCCCAGGGCCGGGAATATTCCGCCAACGGCATGTGGCACGGTGAGGTCTACCTGCGGGCCCAAGGGCTAATCATCGGTAACGCTGAAACCGGGTACCAAGGCCGTTTTGAAGCGGGCGACTTGGGCAACGGCTGGGTAAAATCGTTTATGGGAGTGCCTATTATCGAGGCTGGTGAGCCCCAGGGTACGGTATCGTTGGAAAGCGCCGGAAGGCAGCACTATGGCCCGGATGATCTCAAGCGCCTGACGGCCATCGCCGGTGTCTTTGGGACGGCCTACTGGTGGGCGCGCCGCTACCAGCAGGAGCATGCCAACGCTATGATGGACGGACTGACTCAGATGCTGAATCACCGGTCATTCATGCAACGGCTGGAAGAGGAACTGGAACGAAATACGCGCTACGGAGACTCCATGACCTTGCTGATGCTCGATCTGGATAATTTCAAGCAAACCAATGATAAATATGGACACCAGCATGGCGATTTCGTCCTGTCCCGGACGGCACAGCTGATCCGATCCAGCATCCGAATGACCGATGTGCCCGGGCGGTTGGGCGGCGAGGAATTCGGCGTGATCATAATTAATGCCAGCAAGCGCATCACCCGCTCCACCGCCCAACGGATCAGGTCATCGATTGCTGACCACCAGTTCATCAATGACGGTCTGGAGAGCCGCATGGCCATTAGTATTGGGATGGCGGAATATCCCACCGATGGGCATAACATCAAGGAGCTACTCAGGAAGTCCGATGAAGCCATGTATTCGGTCAAGGCTAGCGGCGGGAATGGAGTGATTTCATATTCCAGGCAACTGGAGAAACAGAAAGAGGGAAAACATGGCTAAAGCTCAAAAAACTTTCGCCAGCAAAGCCATTAAAGGCGAAGAGAAGGCCGAGAAGCGTCAGATCAGATTGATCAGGAGCATTGCGGATCCGAATACCGGGACAGTGAAATTCCTGGACCGTATGGTGAGTGTTCCCGGCGACGGGGATCTGGATGCTCACCTGGCGAAATTGATGGAGGACAAGCCCTGAGGCCAGCGGTCGCCGGCCATGGGACCGCCCCTATCGGGGACCGGGTCTAGCGGTTCTTCACTCGTAGCGACCACATTAATACCGTGGCCCACCTCAGTTGGTTTCCCCGCAGGCAGCTACTATTGGGTATGGTGTCGATCTGAATGTAATTTGACGCCCGCTGTCCTTATGCCAGGGGGGTTGGAGGAGGAATTTTTTTATGCCCGCACGCCATCTGTTTACTTCTGAATCAGTTACAGAGGGCCATCCGGATAAGGTCTGCGACCAGATATCCGATGCGATTCTGGATAAAATCCTGGCCGAAGATCCACAGGGACGGGTGGCCTGTGAGACTCTAGCCACCACCGGGCTGATCCTGGTGGCAGGAGAGATTACCACCCATACTTACGTAGACATTCCCAGCGTCGTCCGCCAGATGTTGATGGATATCGGCTATACCAAGGCTATCTATGGAATAAGCGCCACACAGGCGGCGGTGCTCACCAGCATCGATGAGCAGAGCCCGGAAATTTCCCAAGGGGTGGACGAGTCTAAAGGGCACGAGCAGGGGGCCGGAGACCAGGGACTGATGTTCGGGTTTGCCTGCCGTGAAACCGCGTCGCTGATGCCGTTGCCGATCATGCTGGCCCACAGTATCACCCGGCGGCTGGCTCAAGTGCGCAAGTCCCATGAACTGGCCTGGCTGCGCCCCGACGGCAAGTCGCAAGTGACGGTGGAATATGAGGGGACCAAACCGGTGGCTGTCCAAAAAGTGGTGGTGGCCACCCAGCACGACGACCTGAGCGAGTCCTATCCCAACCAGGCCGACGAGCACGATTTTATCACCAGGGAAGTAGTTAAGCATGTGATCCTGCCGGTGCTGGTGGAGAGTGGGGTGGAGTTCAACGACCATTTCATCGTCAATGGCACCGGTCGATTTGTGATGGGTGGCCCCCAGGCGGATACCGGGCTAACCGGCCGCAAGATCATCGTCGATACCTACGGGGGCTATGCCCGGCACGGCGGCGGGGCCTTTTCCGGTAAGGACCCTTCGAAGGTGGATCGCTCCGCATCTTATATGGCCCGCTATCTCGCCAAGAATATCGTAGGGGCCGAGTTGGCGGAGCGTTGCGAGGTGCAGCTGGCCTATAGCATCGGGGTGGCCGAACCACTGTCGGTCAGCGCTGACACATTTGGCACCGGCCGACTGCCGGATCACGAGCTGGCAAAGATGATTGTCAAGGAGTTCCCACTGAAGCCGTTGGAAATAATCAAGCATCTGGACTTGTTGCGGCCGATCTACCGTCAGACCGCCGCCTATGGGCACTTCGGCCGGGAGGAGAAAGATTTTACCTGGGAGCGGCTGGATAAGGTACCGGATCTGGCCAAGTACCTGAAATAAGCACAGGGGGAATTTTATGGAACGTGTTGCGGCGCACATAATTTGATCTGTTTTTCCATTAATCTTGCCCCAGACCCGAAGCCGGGCCGGCTAATTGCAGCGAGACGGCTCGGTGGAGCAGAAATTTGATGAAAGGGATAAGCCATATCATCCGAATTCGGGCAGTGTTGCCCGGCGCACTGTTGGCGGTGGCCATCTTGGTGGGAGCCTGTGATTTCAAGCTACTGGAGTCGCCGGAAATGCCTCGCTGGGGGGTCTCCATCACCCTGCCGCTGATCAACCAGAACTACCCGTTCTCCGGCGTTCCCAATGACAGCACTATTTTCGAGGGAGACTCGCTCGTTCTGCAGATCGAGTTTAGTGACACTCTGCAAAGAACGTCATTAGATGCCAGTTACTTATTCATCGAGGTCTCGCAGTCGGAGACCATCAGCCAGTCCGAAAATGCTCCCGATGGCAATACATTCGCTGATACGGTGAATGAATCTATCACCGTAGTTTTTGCCCTGGACTCGCTTTTAAATGTGGCCGGTATGCCGGTGTCATTACCATCGCCATTTCCCGTGCCAATTACTATGGACACCTGGAACACGCTCGTGAATTCGGTGAACCTTGATCAACAGGTGGGGCCGTTTCCAGTCTTTGATACAACCGCCATTACTAATTCAATCTCGTTTATCAAGCGAGTGCGTTATGTTCAGTTATCATCTGATCCCGGGCTGAGCGAATTTACGACAACGGTAGTTAACAATTTCCCCACCGCCATTGAGTCCGTCAGTATGGAGCTGTTTAGTTTAGGGGCAGCTGCGGATACCCTGTTGTATAGAAGCCACGCTACCACCAATCTGAGTTCCGGTGATACATTCTCCCGGAATTCCGACTTGAAGTCGGGGAAGCTCGGCGGCAGCCTCTCCATGGTGATCGCTATGGCTCTGCCTCTGGTCACCGAGACAGTAATCATCCCTGCTGATAGCACACCTAAAATTACTATCACTATTGGATTGGGAGTAGGTGCGGGCGCCATAGACAGCGTGGCCGTCACCACCGCTAACACCCCCTTGAATCTGGATGTCACCCCTCCTCCTATGCAGCTACCATCGGATGTCCAAATCACTAGAGGACGTCTTGAATCCGGCATGATTCCTCCGGTGAATGAAATCACATTATCAGGCCTGCGCAACCGGCTGCCATTCGATATTGATCTTGAGATAATCTTTCCCAATTTTAGCTCTGACTCGCTTGGCAGCGACAGCCTGCAATTCGGTTTGTATACCCTTACCAATGGCAAAGCGGATACCAGCGATACCAAGGACCTTGGAAACTACTGGTTCCTTGACCCCGGCGGCGGGACTATCTCACAGTTTGAAATTATCGTGAATGCGGCGATCTTAGAGAAGGACGTGATGATTCCACTGGACGGTTTGCCCTTGGGGGACTTCCAGGCAACCTTCAGTGTGGGAGACTTGCAGTTCGCGTTGATTGAAGGACTATTCAATGTAAGTTTTGAAACAGTTCCCACCACTATCGATAAGATCCCGACCGGATTCACCGGTTTTCTATTTGATCGTATCAGGCTCGAACTCCGCCTTTTCAATGAGATCGCCTTGCCGGTGAATCTAGCGTTAAACCTTCGAGGCTTGAATGCCCGTGGCGATACTGTCGAAGTGCCTATTGTGGCCAAATTGAACTATCCCATAACCGGGGGTTTGGCTGGCAGCCCGGCCACCACTGTAATAGTTCTTGATGAAAATGGAGCGAGCACGTACTGGCTGGCTGCGGGCGATTCATTGATCAGCGAGGCCTTTTGGGATACCTCAGTGGCCAACGAGGACCAATCGATTGTGGACGTTATCAACATGGCCCCGGACACCATTGAAGTAGGGGGCGTAGCTGTGATCGATGGTAAAGGAGCAATTGTTGCGGATGCCGAATTGTGGGGGACGTTTGAATTGGAAGCGCCGTTTGCCTTCATCATACCCTACACCATTACGTTTCTCCCGGCCGACGCCACCCCGGTGGCGCCCATGGACTCGTCTGTCCGGGAGCAGATTCGGACGGCGCTGTTGTCCGCCAGCCTCACTTCAATCGTTACCAGCTATTTCCCCATCGCCGGCAATATCGACATGTTGGTGTCCGACTCCACCCTGTTTCCCCTGGCCTTTGACGAGCTGGACCAGTTGACCGCCGGCATTCCGGAGACCGTCTATACGACCTACGACACAATTATCTATAGGTCCTTGACAGACGCCCTGGAAGCCGACTCGATCTTTGGGATATCCCACATTGTCTATTATCCCGAGAGCAGCAGCGCCGGCCAGGCCACGGCTCGATCCGGCATTCGAGCCACCCGGGTGGAATTCTTCGCCACCGGCAACGACTCGGTACCGGCCTTCTGGGTGGGCCGGCTATTCGACATGGAAATCCCGGCGGCGGGGGTTGACGACATCTGGGGGCACGTAGACCCTGATAGGCCGGGTGACACCACTCAGGTGATCGCCCTGGACGCCGAGCGGGTTAACTGGTTGACTTCCGATGAAACAGTCTATGTGAAGCCGCTGATTTCGTTTTACAAGACCGACGGCGCGCGCACCGTGCAATCGACCAACAGCATCGATTTCGCGGCCTACATCACTTTCGAGATGTCCAGCGATATTCTGGTACCACCCAAGGATCCGGATACCACCCAGGTTACGGCCGGATCGATAGCATCTTATTCAGTGGCGGTGGACAGCATTATTTCCATCGGTTTGGACAATGTCTTCAGCCATCTGGACGGTCAGACGCCGCTGAAGGATATGGAGCTGGACGCGGTGAGCAATCATACCGGGGTCGCTTCGGTGGACGTGGCCCCCGATACTTCGGACGCTGATAAACGGCGAGTATACATCACCGGTAAAGGTGTGGGGGCGGCTAAAATCACCGTCACGGCCGATGATGATCCCCAGGACCGGGCCGACCCGGTGGCGGTTTCATTCTATGTCACTGTTTACCAGGACACCTCATCTGGGTCGCCGTCCGGTCCGGGGCTGAATTCGGTCCCCATGTCTCCGGCCCGTGACGAGCGACGGGAATCTATCCTCCGCTCGACCACCTGGCTGCCTGAGGGGCGGCGCTGATGTTCTCGTCGCGACTGGCGGTATCATTGCTGCTGGTGTCGGCGTTGGCGGGGCCTACGGCTCTGCTTTCCCAGGAACCGCTGGCGGATGCCCGGGCCCTGGCCCTGGGAGGCGCCATGGTCAGCACCGCCGAAGGCATACACGCCGTGGGCTACAACCCCGCCCGGTTGGCGTTCTCGCAGAAAAACTTCAGCATGAACCTGGGGGGCTTCACTTTCGGCATAGCCAATAATATGCTATCGGTAAATAATTACAATATGATCAACGGCGCTGATTTCATCGATCCCATCTCCGCCGATTACGTCGACAAGCAACAGTTCTTGGACAGCATAGATCCCGAAGGCTGGAAATTGAATACCACCCTGCACCTGCCTATCCCCGTGCTCAACTGGGCTCGCGGTACAACCGCCTATTCCAGCGAGATGCTCATATACGGCGCCTTTGGCCTGCCCAAGGGCTTCTTCGAACTAATGCTCGAAGGTAACCCCATAGGCCAGGAGTTGAATATCGACCTGAAGGAGGAGATGATCGGGGTCATCGAGTGGGGCTTCAGTTTTGCTATCCCCACCGGCAATATGGCCTTCGGGATCACCTTGAAATACCTCCAG
>JADFMC010000064.1 GCA_022564085.1 Fidelibacterota bacterium
TCTCGCAGCAAGTTGCGTGCTAAGTAGAGCCTCGGGTACATCATGTTCAGCCACTTAGAGTGAAAGCGGCCTTCAGCGTCTGTGTTCGTGCCGAACTTCTTTCCTTCAGCGTCCACCTGCCCGGTGTACTCCAGGTAGGTCTGCAGGCTCTCGCTGTAGTCGTCCGGATAGATGAAGTCGTTGCCGGTGTTGTAGGGCGGGTCGATGTAGATCATCTTGACCTTGCCCAGGTACGACTTCTGGAGGAGCTTGAGCACTTCGAGGTTGTCGCCCTCGATGATGAGGTTCTCGGTCGTGTCGAAGTTGACGCTCTCCTCCGGGCAAGGAAGTAGCGTGCCAAGGCTGGGCGTCTGGATCGCCTTGAAGCACTCGGCCTTGCCCGGCCACGTCATGCCGTAGCGCTCCTTGCCAACGTCCACGGCCTCGCCCAGCGCTAGCTTGAGCCGGTCGAAGTCGATCTGGCCGTCCTCGGTGCGTATTTCGGGGAATAGCCGCAGCAACTCCTCGCGCTTATCGTCGGCGATATCGTGTGAGCGGAGGTCGAACTTCTCAGGTTGGTCTGTCATAGCTGCCCCTTAAACTAGCTGCCAGCGTAGGGTGAACAGTGGCTCCAGGTCAATTTGCTGTTCGAGACGACGGCTGATCTCGTCCAGCAACCCGTCCTTCTGGCGATCGATGTCACGGCCTGCTTCATCATAGGCACGCCACGCTTCTTCTCGCTTAGCTTCGAGCGTTCGGGCGGCTCGCTGGCGCTCCAGTTTTTCCGGTAGTGTAGGTGCGAGCCGTGCTTGCTTCTTCGCCTCCCTGAGAGCCTCGTCTAGTTCATCCAGCTCGCTTTTTAGTGCTGCTCGACGATCTTCTGCCCAGCGATCCAACTTATCCATCTCCATGTCGAACCAGTTCCCGTTGCGCGCTGTCAGTTCCTCCACCAGAACCTGCTGACGTCGAAGCTGTGCTTCCTCCAACTGCTTATCCACGTCCCGATTTATCGATACCGGCCCACTGCTACTCGAAGGCAGGTCAAAGAGTCGTCGGCACTGCGTCTCCTCAAGGCTCATGCCATTATCGCTGACTCCTGCAAAGATGAGACGGTCTTCCGTCTCTAGGGCACTCAGGGTGAGGCGAGAGCAGGCCAACCAGCCGGACTGTCCTATAAGAGCCTCCAAGGCTGCGATGTTTTTGCCGCTTCCCGCTAAGTCGAACGTCACGGTCTCTGGCGCCGTCTCCAGCGCCATGCCTCGCTCAAGCACCCGCTGCGCGAGCGGATGGCCGACGCGGTAAGTGTTCGCGTCCTCTACGTCCTTGGCCATGCGGTAGGGACCAGGGTGGATGCTCTCGCCCGGGAATGGGTTCGAGTGCAACTCAAAGCTGTAGCCGGTTTCATCAAAGTGAGCGTAGTCGGCCAGAATGTGACGCGTGAGTCCCCAAAGCTGTTCATTAAACCGATCGAGGATGTCGTGGCTTTGGATGCGAACCTTTTCGACGACCTCCTGATCGAAATTGTCGAGTAGCTTGTCGCGGGCGTCTCGTTGGCCTGCTGCGATTTCGGTTTCTAGCTCACGCTGCAGGTCATCGAACTCGAATTGTATTTGTTCGGCAGTTCGGCACTCCTGATAGATAGAAGCGATGCGCTTTTCAAAGTTCACGCCCGACTCGAGCGCGCCGAGCACCTCATCACTTGCGCCGAAGACACCACTGAAGAGACGGAACTTCTGGTCAAGCAATTCGTATACAAGAACCTGTTGGGGCATGATGCGATCTATGACTCTCATTACTTCGAGAGCACAGTGGAAGGGCCAGCATTGGACAGCGCCCAAACCATTTCGCAGACCATACTAAATGACCTTGGCCCCAGCACCGTCGTCGATGTGGGCTGTGGCACGGGGGCCTTTATAAATGCTATGAAACGGGGCGGCTGGGAGGTGGCCGGCATGGATTCCAGTGAAACGGCCCGGGAGGCGGTACGGCGGAATAGTGGTTTGGAGGCCTTTACCGATAGCGAATTTTTTGAGCAGCAGTTAAAACCGTTTGACGTGATTACCCTTTGGCACGTACTGGAGCATCTGCACCGTTTGGAAAGCTATTTGAACCGGATTAAGGAGCTTTTGAAGCCCGGTGGAACTCTGTTTATCGCCCTGCCCAATTACGACTCCCTGGACGGGGACGCTTATCAGTCCATGTGGGCGGCCTACGACGCGCCCCGGCACCTGTATCATCTCACGCCCCGATCGATGGCCAGGCTGATGGAGCGCTTTGCCTTCAAGATCATCGACCGGATCACTTTGCCGCTGGATTCGTTTTATGTGGCCTTGCTGAGTGAGAGATACCTCCATGGCCAGGGCCACTATTTCCGCGGCCTGTGGTTGGGTTTAAAATCGTACTTGCAGGCGCTGAAACGGCCGGACCGGAGCAGCTCACTGATTTACGTCTGCCGGGCTGACGGATAGGTGTTGCCGGTGTTAATTTGGAGTCTTAAAGCGGGCTGACCGTCGGATTCAAGAGAAAATAATGTCTAAAGAGCAACCCACCCCGGAGGAACAGCTGTTTCTGCAACTGGTATCCTCGCTGGCCACCGGCACCTGGATTGCCATGGGCAAGCTGGCCAATCCGGCCACCGGTAAGATCGAGCGGAACCTGCAGCAGGCCACCTATTCCCTCGACACCCTGGACATGCTGGCCAAACGAATGACGGGCAACCTGGCTGATTGGGAACAGTCATATCTCTCCCAGGTCTTGACCGATCTTAAAATGAATTACTTGGATGAGCAGAAGAAGGGTGAAACGGAACCGGTTGCTGATGTCGCGGACCAGGAGCCGGCCGAAGAGACGGGTGAGGAACAGGCCGGTGAAGATCCAGGGACCAATGATTCTGAAGGGGCTGATACCAAAGAGGAAACCGAGGCGTAATGGACAATAACTATAGCCGCATTAACCGCTGGGTGGCGGGATCGATTTTCCTGATTGCCCTGGTGCTGTATCTCAAAACCATGGCGCCCACCGTCTCATTCTGGGATTGCGGCGAGTTCATTGCCACCTCCTATATCCTCGGCATCACCCATCCCCCCGGTAGTCCCCTCTATCTGCTCATGGGCCGGCTGTTCTCCATGTTCCCGACGTTCGATGACATCGGCGCCCGGGTCAACCTGATCTCCCCATTGGTCAGTGCCCTGGCAGTGATGTTTCTTTACCTGAGCGTGGTGCACCTGGTGCGCAAGATGCGCGGCGCTTTCCAGTCTCCCCTGGACGCCATGATTGCTTACGGCTCGGCCGCCACCGCCGCCCTGACATTCATGGTCACCGACAGCCACTGGTTTAACGCCGTGGAAGCGGAAGTTTACTCGACTTCCACTTTTCTCACCGCCTTCGTAGTCTGGCTGATTCTGCGCTGGAGCCGAAAGGATGATGTGGGCAGCCATACCCACTACATCCTGCTGTTGGCCTACATATTCGGTCTGGCCACCGGCCTGCATATTCTTAACCTGTTGGCCCTGCCGTTCATCGCCCTGGTAATCTATTTCCGCAAACGGGAATTCACCTGGACCGGGCTGCTGACCACCGTTGCTCTTACCGGGGGCGCCTTCCTGGTGGTCTACAAAGGGGTCATCAAAGGGCTGCCCCAGTTGGCCCAGTTGAATATTATATTGCCCGGCCTGGCGATTGCCGCCCTGATCATGGCCACGGTTTGGGTGGTGCGAAGGAAATTGGACACGGCCAGTATCGTCTTGACTTCATTAACTCTCATCGTCCTGGGATACTCCACCTACACAATGTTCTTTATTCGCACCACCCAGGAACCGGCTATCGAGGTAGGCGATCTGGGCAGTGTTGAAAGTATAGTGTCTTACCTGGAACGGGAACAGTACGGCGATTGGTCCATGTTCGATCGGGCTCGCTGGACCCCGGCCACCCAGCACAGGTATCAAGGCGTCGGCGATTTTTTCTGGAATTACCAGGTAAGGAAGATGTATGTCCGCTATTTCCTCTGGCAATTCGCCGGTCGCGGGCCGGTCCAGGAGCCGGGGGTCTCGTCTTTCGGAGCCACGTCCGTTGAAGATGGTGTAAAGTGGGCCCGGTTCGGCCTGCCGCTGGCTTTGATCTTCGGCCTCTTTGGTATGACCTATCACTTGAACCGGGACTGGAAAAATGGCCTGGCGGTAATGTCCCTGTTTCTGGCCACCGGGTTGGTGCTGATCCTGTATCTAAATCAGCCCGATCCCCAGCCGCGGGAACGGGATTATTCCTACGTGGGCAGCTTCCTGGCCTGGTCAATCTGGATCGGTATCGGTACCGCGGGCATGTTGGAGTTAATCACCGGTGGCATAAAGGACCTGCGGCGCAAATTGGCGGTTGTGCCTGTGAGCCTGGCGGTCATAATTGCCGTTATGCCGGGGGTAATGCTGGCCGTCAATTACCACGAACACGACCGCAGCGGTAATTACGTCGCCTGGGATTATTCATATAACCTCCTGAACAGTTGCAAGGAAGGGGGCATCCTGTTCACTAACGGGGACAATGATACTTTCCCCCTATGGTACCTCCAGGAAGTGGAGGGTATCCGCAAGGACGTGCGGGTAGTCAATCTGAGCCTGATAAATACCGGCTGGTACATCACCCAAATGCGGGACATGCCCCCTAAACTTCCCCTGAACCTGTCTGATAGGGACATTGCCCAGATGGTTCCGATACCGTGGGAAGAGCGGGAAGTCACCTTAGCCTACGACAACCCGGAACTGGGCAGCGGCGCTATAACCTGGAACATGCGCCCCACTTACGCCGGCCGGTTCCTGCGAGCCCAGGATCGCATGGTCATACAAATCATCAAGGACCTGAATTTCACCCGGCCGATTTACTTCGCCGTGACGGTGGCCCCCGATAACCGGATCGGACTGGACCCCTACCTGGAGATGCAGGGTCTGGTCTATGAACTTATGCCTCATAAAGTCAAGCCGGTAAATATCGATATGCTGCACCACAACCTGCTGGAAAAATACCAATACCGCAATCTGAACAACCCGGCTGTTTATTATAATAGGAACATCCAGCGACTGATGCAGAATGTCCGAGCCAGTTTTCTGCAACTGGCCCTGGATGGTGTGATTAACAGGGATTATGACCGGGCTAAAATGTATTTGGATACCCTGGCTGCCACCATATCCGAAGAGGTGATCCCGGTGACCAACCAGGGCCTCTATATGCAGATGACCCAGCTGTACGCCGAGGTGGGAGATACTACGGAGCTCCGCCGGCGCCTGGATCATTTTCCTCCCCGGTTCAATCTACTCCCTCGCGACCAGCTGCGACTGGGGTCCATGTACGGTCGCAACTTGAATGATTGGGCTGCCGCCGACTCGATTATGGCCCAGGCCTATGCCACAAATCCCCTGGACGGCGAGGTGGTCGGTTCCCTCGTGCAGATTTACCGCGCCTCCGGGCAGGGGGAAAAGGCTATCCCGTTCCTCACCGAATGGTTGGCCGCAAATCCCGACGATAAGAATGCCCGGCAGATTCTGGAGAGCCTGGAGTAATACCCTTATTCTGGTTTTCACCGCTGGCCACGGCCTCCGCAATCAATGAGCAGTTCCTCTCTACCGGTCGTCACTGTGATCGTCCTGAACTATAATGGGATGCAATTCCTGCGCACCTGCTTCGATTCACTGGCGGGTAGCACCTATCCCCGGCTGGAGCTGCTGATGGTGGACAACGGCTCCACCGATGACAGCATTCGGTTTATGCAGGAAAACTACCCCTTGGTGCAGGTGCTGAAGAGCGGCGGCAACATCGGCTATAGCGCCGGCAACAATCTGGGCATTGCTGCTGCCAAGGGGGAATACGTGGTGCTGCTGAATAACGACGTAGAGGTAACACCCGGCTGGGTGGAACCGCTGGTGGACGAGTTTGAAAGCGACCCCTCCATTGCCGCCTGCCAGCCCAAAATCTTGCACCTGGTGGACCGCCACAAGTTCGAGTACGCCGGCGCCGCCGGTGGCTGGATGGACCTGTTCGGCTACCCCTTCCTCCGTGGTCGAGTGTTTGATACCATCGAGGAAGACCGGGGGCAGTACGATGACAGCGTGGACCTGTTCTGGACCTCCGGCGCGGCCATGGCGATTCGCAAGTCGGCCCTGGAGCACACCGGAGATCTGGATGTGGATTTCGTGCATCACATGGAGGAGATCGACCTGTGCTGGCGCCTGCACCTCCAGGGATACCGCCTGCGGGTGCGGCCGGACTCGGTTATCTATCACTACGCCGGAGGCACTATCAAACCGGAGAGCTATGCCAAGATTTACTGGAACCATCGCAACAGCCTGCTGATGCTGCTGAAAAACCTCGGCTTGCCACGGCTTTCCTGGGTTCTGCCGGTGCGGCTGGCCCTGGACGCCGTCCTGTTGCTGAAATCGCTGTTAACCCTGGACCTGAAGCGCCTGGTAGCGGTGTTGGCGGGATACTTTTGGCTGGCGGTCCATCCCCGCTTGATCTGGCGCAAACGGCGGGTGGTGCAGGCCGCGCGGCAAGTCACCGACCGGGCCCTGGACCCCTATATCTACCACGGCAGCCTGGTGCTGACCTATTATCTGCTGGGTCGTAAAACTTTCAGGGAAATTCAGGGGCAAGCGGATTAAATTTCCGCAGCCGTTCCCAATCCATTAGGCCCATGCACCTATCTGATTATCCCCAGCAACCAAACCTATTGCTTACCGGAGGCAGTGGACTATTGGGCGCCAATCTGCTCCGGCTGGCGCCCTGGCTCCAGGCCCCGGACCACCGGGAATTCGACCTGGCCAAACGCAGCACCATGGAGACTTACTTTAAGCGCCATGCGGTGGAATCCGTGATCCATGCCGCAGCTTTTACCTCCCCACCTCTGGTGGATGAGCGCCCCATGCAGGCCTTGGAAGTCAACGTGGCCGGTACCGCCCATTTAGTTCGTTTGTGTCATGATGCGGGGGCCCGGCTGGTCTACATTTCCACCGACTACGTGTTCCGGGGTGACCGCGGACAATATCGGGAAGATGACGAGCTGCTGCCCCAGAACCGGTACGCCTGGTCGAAGCTGGGGGGCGAATGTGCCGTGCGGCTCTATGAAAATTCACTGATTATCCGCACCTCTTTCTGCGAACCGGAGTTCCCGTATCCCAAGGCGTTCGTGGATCAGTACACCAGCCGGGATTCGGTCACGGCTATCGCTCCCCTGATCCTAGACCTGGCCCTGGACCGGGACCTAACCGGGATCGTCCATGTGGGCACCGAGCGCAAAACCGTCAAGGAGCTGGCGCTGAAGCTGGGGCGTAGCGATGTGGGCGACCTCAGGAGGGATGAGGTCAGCTTCAATGCTCCCCGGGACACCTCACTGGATATTACCAGACTAAAAACCATTCAGGAATCGAGCAAACAATGAAAATATTTATCGTCGGCGGGGCCGGATATATCGGCTCGCGCCTGGTCCCCAATCTGATGGACCACGGTTACGAGATCACGGTGGTCGACTTGCTGTGGTTTGGCAATCATTTACCACCGGATGCGGAGCTGCTCAAAAAGGATGTATTCGATCTGACCATAGCAGAGCTCGCCGGCTATGACCGGGTGATTTTCCTGGCAGGGCTCTCCAACGACCCCATGGCCGAATTTTCCCCGGCCATGAACTTCATCTCCAACGCCGCGGCTCCGGCCTATCTGGCGTTCATTGCCAAACAAGCCGGCGTGCGGCGCTTTATCTATGCCGATTCCTGCTCGATCTACGGCTATACCGTGAATGAGCTCTATGATGAAGAGTCTCCCACCACCTGCGCCTACCCTTACGGCATATCAAAGCTTCAGGGGGAATTTGGGGTGTTGCAACTGGTGGACGACAATTTCTCGGTTATCTGCCTGCGCCAGGGGACCTTGTCGGGCTACAGCCCTCGCATGCGGTTCGACCTGATCGTCAATACCATGTACAAGACCGCCATGCAGGAAAAGAAAATCACCATCAACAATCCGGCTATCTGGCGGCCAATACTGGGTATGCGCGACGCCGTTAATGCCTACCTGCGGGCCATCCAGGCCGACGATTCCATTTCGGGGGTGTTCAATTTGGCCTCCAGCAACTTCACGGTGGGGCAGGTGGGCGACCTGGTGTGGGCCCACATGGCGCAAGAGCACGGTATGAAAGTGCAGCTGGACATCCGCAACATTCAGGATTATCGTAATTATAAGGTTTCCAACCAGAAGGCCAAGGATGTCCTGGGGGTCACCTTCAACGACACGATTGATTCCATCCTGGAGAGCCTGGATGCCCATTTCGGTCCCGATTTCGATTACGATCAGGATGAATTCTATAATATCAAGGTCTTCCATAAAATATTCCCCCAAATCGACAACACCCGGTAGGACAGTCAGGGGCGGCGATGCAGATCAAATCCACACCCCTGCGGGACCTTCAGGTGATCACACCGAAGATATTCGAAGACCAGCGTGGCTTTTTCATCGAGAGTTGGCGCCGGGACGCTTTTCGGGAGGAGTTGGGCCTGGACCTGGATTTTGTCCAGGATAATCATTCGCGCTCGGGGCGAAACGTGGTGCGCGGCCTGCACTTTCAATGGGAGCCGGCCATGGGCAAACTGATGCGGGTGACCCGCGGCCGGGCTTTCCTGGTGGCGGTCGATATTCGCCCGGACTCTCCCACACTGGGCCAATGGTTCGGCCTGGAGGTCAGCGAGGAAAACAAACTGTTGGTCTGGGCGCCGGCCGGTTTCGCCCGGGGGTTCTGCGCCCTGTCTGAAGTTACCGATATCCAGTATAAGTGCACCGGAGCCTACAATCCCCAGGGCGAGTCGGGTATCCTATGGAACGATCCGGCTATCGGCATTAAGTGGCCGGTGACCGACCCGATCCTCTCTGAAAAGGATCAAAAGGCGCAAACCCTGGACCAATGGCTGGAGCGTCCCGAAGCCTCGAATTTTCCTTACTGACCCCTCTTCGTTTGGACTGCAAGTAGCCGGGAAAATTTCCCCCGGCGGCCAACATGGTGTTTGACCCCATTTTTCACGATGCTAACTTTCAGGGTCGTAAAACCAATGACAGACGGGTTATACGCTTCGCAATTACCCTCACCGACTAACCAACTATACCTTTTTTAATA
>JADFMC010000065.1 GCA_022564085.1 Fidelibacterota bacterium
TTTCCCGGAACGGCGTCCCACCTCCGGAAGGTTACGACCTCTGGAAAAAGACCAATGTATACCGGCAGAAGCAGTCCGGTTTCGTCATCGCAACGGTGGCCCTGCCCCTGGGCGATCTCTCGGCTTACCAGCTGCGCAACCTGGCCGGGATCGCCCGGCGACTGGTAGGCGACCATGTGCGCACCACGGTGGAGCAGAATATCGTGCTGCGGTGGGTTCGCGAGGAGGACCTTCCAGAGCTCTATACCAGCCTGCAGGCCATTGGCCTGGCCCAACCCGGCGCCGGCACCATCATCGATATAACCGCCTGCCCCGGCACAGATACGTGCAAGCTGGGCATTGCCTCCTCCCGGGGTCTCGCCGAAGAGCTGCGTACCGATCTGGCCACCCAGTTCGTCCAACTCGATGAGGCGGTAAAAAACCTGCGGATCAAGGTGAGCGGATGCTTCAACTCGTGCGGGCAACACCAGGTGGCCGACATCGGATTTTACGGGGTGAGCCGCACTATCGACCGCCACAAGGTCCCCCATTTTCAGGTGGTCCTGGGTGGGCAGTGGACCGAAAACGCCGGCTCTTACGGCCAGGCCATCGGGGCCGTGCCTTCCAAGCGCATCCCCGAAGTGGTGCGACGCATTACGGATCGGTATATCCGGCAGCGCCAGGGGGAGGAAAAATTCCAGGACTTTATCCAGCGCATCGGCAAGAAGGTGCTCAGGGAGGACCTGGAAGACCTCATGGTGGTCCCGTCTTACGAGAAGGATCCCACCCTGTATTCTGATTGGGGAGATCCTCGCGAGTTCACCATGAGCGACATCGGCACGGGCGAATGCGCCGGTGAGGTGGTGACGCCCCTTCAATTCGGGCTGACGGCCGCCGAACGGGAGCTCTTCGAGGCCCAGATTCAGCTGGATGAGGGTGATTTTCCCAAGGCCTGGCACCTGGGGCGTGGGGCCATGCTTCAAGCCGCCAAGACGCTGGTTAGAGAGCAATTTCGCGATGTTCCCGATGAACCGGAGACTATCGTCAGTGAATTCAAGAAGCGGTTCTTCGACACGAAGATTTTCTTCGACAAATATGCCGGCGGCAAGTTCGGCAACTACCTTTTCAGGCCCTACGAGCAGGAAGCCGAGGACTTTACCGATGACACGGCCCGGAAGATCATTGCGGAAGCTCAACTATTTATCGAAGCCTCCCACGCCTGCTATGCCCGCCTGGAGCCCGAACAGGTTGCCCCCATGACGCAGCTGAGCAGACTCAGCCGCTCGACTCTGCGAAAACCGGGAGGGGCCCAATAGATGGACCTGCAACGATTTGCCATCAAAGTTTACCTGGAGGACCCGTCCAAGCTGGACCCCAAGGCGCTGATCCCCGTCTTTCACCGGTGGATCCAGGAGCGAGCGATCCCGGACCATCTCCTCATCGATGTGGCCGATTACAGCCACGTGCCCCACGGTCCCGGAGTCATGCTGATGACCCGCGAGGGCCACTTCAGCCTGGATAACTCCGATCAGCGGCTGGGACTCATGTACACGAGAAAGCAGCCGACTGAAGGGTCCTTCGGCGAGCGGTTCCAGGCGGTATTAAGGGCCACCCTGCAGGCCCGCCAGCTACTGGCCCAGGAGTCCGACCTGTCGGGGGGCCTGGTATTTAAAAATGACGAATTTGTACTGGTGGCCAACGATCGTCTACAGGCGCCGAACACGACGGAGAGCTTCGAGACCCTCAGGAGCAAACTGGGCCGGTTCCTGCCCGGCCTGCTCGGGGGGGAGCCCGCCATTGTTCACGTCAAGTCCCAGCCCAGGGAACGCTTGGCCCTGAGCATCACGGTTCCCCGGGCCTTGGACATACCCGGCCTGTTGCAACGGTTAGCAGTGGCAAGCTGATTATAGAGATAAACATGATCACCCTACGAAAAAACTCGAACGCCTTGAGCAACCAGTTTGAAGATAACCATCCCGAAGAGATTTTGCGATGGGTGGCAGAATCTTCTATCCCCCACCGCATCGGCCTGGGAACCGGGTTTGGCCTGGCCGGCCTCTGCCTGATCGATATGCTTGTGAAGATCAATAAAGATATCCCCATTTTCTATCTCGATACGGAGGTGCTGTTCCCCGAAACCTACGCCCTGCGGGACCGCCTGGAAGAGAAATACCAGATCGAGTTCATCAGGTATGCCACCCCCTTGAGCATGGAGGCCCAGAAGGACCAATACGGGGATCGGCTGTGGGAACGGGATCCGAACCGATGCTGCAACCTTCGTAAGGTACAACCGCTGAACGAGGCACTGATGAACTACGATGTGTGGATAACGGCCATCCGTCGCAAGCAATCGCCAGCCCGGGCCAATACTGGGATCATCGAGTGGGACCCCAAATTCGATGTTATCAAAATCAACCCACTGGCTACCTGGACGAAAAGCGACGTCTGGAACTATATCAACACCCACGAGGTCCCCTATAATCCCCTGCATGACCGGGGCTACCCCAGCATCGGTTGCACCCATTGCACTACGCCGGTAGCCGACGGGGAGGATGAGCGCGATGGCCGCTGGCGCGGTCAAGACAAGATCGAATGCGGCCTGCATAGTCAGACCAATGGCGACCCGCGTGGACACCATCAGCCACAAGAGATCGAGGAGACCTGGCAGCAGGTAGCCCAACAATGAATACGCTGTTCCCCATATTCCTGAAGATTGACGGCCAGCCGTGCCTGGTGGTGGGAGGCGGTCAGGTGGCCCAGACAAAGATCGAGGGGTTGCTCCAGTGCCATGCCAGGATAACCGTTATTGCGCAGGAGGCGAATCAGACGATTCAGGCACTGGCCAATGCCCAAAAGATCGACCTGCTGGAACGACCCTATGAAGCGGGCGACGTGAACGGGCAGGTCCTGGTGGTGGCGGCCACGGATCATCAGCCGACCAACCGCCTGGTCTACCAGGAAGCCCGGCGGGTCAATATCCCGGTGAACGTCGTAGACGATCCGCCCCTGTGCTCCTTCTATTACCCGGCCGTCTACCAGGAGGGGGAGCTGAAGATTGCCATTTCCACCAACGGCCAGGCCCCCGTCATGGCGAAACTGATCCGGGACGATATCAAGGAGTACCTCGGCGGCAAGTATGGCGCACTGATTGCCCAGGTGGCCCGGATTCGCGCGGGACTGTTTCAATCCACCTCCGATAGCGCCACCCGGAAAGGATTGATCGAGGGGATTGTCGCCAACCTACTGGCGCGGCGGCAGGCCGACGCAGATACCCTACGATCCAGGCCAGCCCCCGGTGAACCTCACCCACACCGGGAGCCTGCCCCCAGGGGCAAAGTATCGCTGGTGGGCGCCGGGCCGGGCGATCCGGAGTTGATCACCGTCAAGGGTTTGAAGGCCCTGCAATTGGCGGATGTAATCATCTATGACGCCTTGATAGATCCCAGCCTTCTCCTGCATGCCAGGGAAGACGCCGAACTGATATTTGCAGGCAAACGATGCGGGTCTCATAGCCGTAACCAGTTAGAGATTAATCAATTGATCCTTAATAAAGCGCGCGCTAATAAATCTGTCGTGCGCCTGAAAGGTGGCGATCCTTTTATTTTTGGCCGCGGCGGTGAAGAAGCCGAATCTCTGGCCCGGGCAGGTATCGCTTTTGAGGTCATATCAGGCATTACGGCCGGTGTCGCTGCACCTGCCTATGCCGGTATCCCATTGACATCCAGAGGTTACAGCTCCAGCGTTGCCTTTATTTCGGGGCATCAATTCAACGAGGCCGGTTTTTCCCAACTCCACTGGGAACAGCTAGTCAATGGGATGGGGACGCTTGTGATCTACATGGGGATTCGCAATCTCGTTCGGATTGCCCGTCAACTTATCGCTTGCGGCCGCTCGTCCGACACCCCGGTGGCCATTGTCCAGCGTGGTACGCTGCCTGACCAGAATACATTCACCGGAACGCTGGGTGATCTGTTGGACGAGGCCCTTCCGCCCACTATCCGGACACCCGCTATAATCATTATCGGCAATGTGGTGAATTTGCGCAGAAAACTGAGATGGTTCGATAAGACCACCGGTGAGCGCTCTGAAAATCTCGGCGAGCCCGGCAGGTTCGAAAACGTTGTCGCAGCGCCAGCTCGCAACTTACAGCAGCCATTTTATGCAAAATCAGGAACCCCCTAATCATATGAGTATGAATTTTGATCGAGATGAGTTTTTGCGCTACAGTCGTCATTTCGCCCTTCCTCAGATAGGGCTGGATGGACAGGCAAAGCTTAAAGCCGCGTCAGTTTTGGTCATCGGTGCTGGCGGCCTTGGCAATCCGGTGACGACCTATCTTGCCGCCGCCGGCATAGGTCATCTGGGCATCGTCGATTTTGATGTGGTAAATCTCTCTAATCTCCAACGGCAGGTGCTTTTTACCACTGCTGATATAGGCAGAGCGAAGTCGGAAACGGCCAGGCAGCGGCTTCAAGCCCTGAATCCGCACGTGGAGATCACCACTTATAATGAACCGTTGTTATCATCTAATGCAGAGAAGATCGCTACCAACTACGACCTGGTCATTGACGGTACCGATAACTTCCCCACCCGTTATCTGGTCAACGACATCTGTGTCTTTCTGGGGAAGCCCAACGTCTATGGTTCCATTTATCAATTTAGCGGGCAGGTTTCGCTATTCCATGCCGCGGAGGGACCGTGCTACCGGTGCCTCTTCCCGGAGCCGCCGCCAGCAGGGTTGGTGCCTTCCTGTGCCGAGGGTGGCGTATTGGGAGTGTTGCCAGGCATTGTGGGTAGCCTGCAGGCCACCGAGGCTGTCAAGTGGATTGCCGGCATCGGTGATTCATTAATGGGACGGCTTCTTCTCATCGATGCTTTGACCATGGAATTCCACCAGGTCAAACTCCGGAAAAATCCGAATTGCCCTGTATGTGGCGATCAACCAACTATCACCACACCTATCGATTACGAGTATTTCTGTGGTCTATCCGGTACGGAAGAGCAGGTAAAAGCACCCCAGCTGACGGCTAATGATGTTAAGGCGAAACTGGATGCGGGGGAAAATATCGTGCTGCTTGATGTGAGGGAGGAATGGGAATGGCAGATTGCCCACCTTGATCAAGCCCTCTTTATCCCGCTGCACAACCTGCCGGATAAACTGGATGAATTGGACCCATCTCAAGAAATTGTTGTTTACTGCCACACTGGTAAGCGCTCCGCCGAGGTCGCCACCTTCCTCGTGAACGAAGGATTCACGAGGGTATCTGATATGACTGGGGGCATTCGCGCCTGGGCTATGGAAGTTGATCCAGCCCTTATGCAGTACTAGCGGATTCATTAAATTACCAATTATACGATCCAAGGTTCGTTGGTGACTCCTGACAATGAGCTCGGCTAGAGCTACAGCGGTCAGGCTGGCTATTGGCCATGGTGGTCCGAATACAGCTGTTGCGTTTGCCTCGGCATAATGAATTGAATTCATTAAATCGTCAGGATGGCTTCACACAAAATTTATATAAATTCCGCAAACTCCGTTAACAATTGCACTGGTTTCAACTATATAACAGGTGTAAAACAGATGAATAAATCACTATTGGCGTCGCTTCATTTTCTGGGGATCAGCCACCATGATCAAAGAATGGAGGTTCGCAGCAGGTACGCCGTTGATGACAGTCAAATCGCTGAACTGCATCGTCGTCTACGGGCAATTCCGGAACTCCGGGGCTGCGTGATAATCACCACCTGCAACCGGATAGAGTTTGTCCTGGATGGCGGTAGTACCAGTGATGCGCTGAATGTTTTGAGTGAATTTTATCAGGTTGATCAGGAGACCCTGAACGACCATTTTCATTATATGGATGGCTGGCAGGTCATCCGGCACGTGTTCAGACTTACCAGCGGACTCGATTCCATGGTCCTGGGCGACATTCAGGTAACCAGCCAGTTAAAGCAGGCTGTCAAACACAGCCAGGAAGCCGGATCTTTATCTCCGCTGCTCTCCAGACTGTGTCAGGGGGCATTCAAGGCTGGGAAACGGGTACGGTTCGAAACCGGCGTTTCCGATGGCGCAGCATCGGTGACCTATACGGCCCTACTCATGGCAAAGGAATATCTGGGTCCCCTTAATGAATGCTCCGCTCTGGTAATTGGAACTGGTGACGTGGGCCGGGATGTCGTTTATAATCTGCTGGAAAAAGGGCTCAAGCGTCTTACCGTAATGAACCGTACTGAAGACACCGGGCGTAGCTTCGCGGCACTGGTTGGTGGTCAATTCAAGCCGATATCGGATTTGGCGTCCGAAATTGCAGATCACGATATTATCATCACCTGCACCTCGGCCGGCATAATCCTCATCAGTAGTGAACTGGTGCAAGAGCGGGAATATAAGCAGCTATTCCTCGATCTGTCACTCCCTCCAAATATTGATTCCGCAGTCAGTGATTATGGCAATGTGGTCCGAATTGATATCGACACGATTCAGAACCATATTGATCAGTGGATGATCACTCGAACCAACGAGATACCCAAGGCAGAGGCCATTATTTCTGAAGAAATGCTATCCTTCCAGTATAGGCAGATTATGGATATTGCCTCTCCCGCTATGGTACGGCTGAGGGAAGAATATGAAATAATCAGACAAGAAGAACTCCAAAGAGCCGCGACCGGCTTGCAACCGGATGCCCGGTTGGCGCTGGAAATATTGTCCCAGCGGTTGGTGAAACGTCTCGCGGTGTTACCCATCGAGATTTTCTCTAGACACGCCGAAGCGAATACATTGGCGATGGAAGAAATACTCGATGCCTCATTTAACTGACTATCCCCAAAAAATCCGGCTGGGGACACGGGGCAGCGCCCTGGCGCTATGGCAGGCTGAAAGCGTCAAAGCAACTCTCCTGGCCAAATACCCGGATACTACTGTAGAAATTCAGGTTATCAAAACCAGCGGCGATAAGGACCTCACCACACCATTGGATAGCTTGCCCTTTCCCGGTTACTTCACCAAAGAATTGGAAGCTGCTCTCAGGGAGGGAAAGATCGATATTGCAGTCCATAGTCTGAAGGACATGGCAGCCAGAACGATAGACCCATTCAAGCTGGCCGCCGTACTGCCCCGGGGAGCTGTTGAAGATGCCCTGGTCCTTAATCCCAAGTACAAAACTGTTAACGATCTGCCACCAGAGCCGTTCATTCTGACGGGATCAATTCGGCGCCAGCGCCAACTGGCGCGATTGTTCCCCGGCTGCCGAACCGGGCACGTCCGGGGAAATATCAAAACACGTATACGCCAGCTGTCTGAGCAAAATGCCGATGCCCTGGTGGTTGCCAAAGCGGCCTTAATACGGCTTGGAATTGAGGAACAAAAGTTCATCACGTTCTCCGTGGATCAGATGATTCCCGCGCCCGCCCAAGGCGCCATCGCTATCGAGTGCCTGGCCAAAAGCAAGTCTCTCCTGGCGCTACTGCATAATATCGAGGACAAAATAACCCGTAAGGCGGTAGATATTGAGCGGCAAATCACGGCGCTGCTTGAAGGGGGGTGTACGCTGCCTTTGGGCGTCCATGTTTCGCGGCGGAAAGCCGGTCTGTTGCTCACTGTAGGCTTTTTCCCCAAGGATCCTCAAGGTGTCCAAATCATCCGGGAAACTATTCATTCCGCCGACGATATACCTGCGGTGATCGCTGCTGTAACCGGCCGGTTCCACCTCGAAGGGGCCAGATAACGATTACCCCGCGCGTCATCCTTTGGAGTCTGACCACCCCACCCGAGATTGAGGAGAACGGCGTCTCACTGATCCACATTCCCTTTATTGAAACGTTGGGGACACCAGAAAATCTTACCTCCAATATGGCCACCGCAGCACGATCAATCATCGTCACCAGCCCCAAGGCAGTGGCAGCCCTGAAGCGCCACATGGGTGAATTGCGTGGTCGGCCTATTGTTTCAGTAGGCCCGGCAACGACCAGAGCGCTCACCGAAGCTGGCTTTTCGGATGTCACCATGCCTGCAAAATATACGGCGGCCGGGATAATTGAATTACTCGCTACCAGCCCTCTGCCCCAACCTGTACTTTTCCCACGGGGGAATCGTGGCGGCGGCCCGCTCATCGAATATCTGAGCGCACGGAAACTGATCTGCGGCACTCCCATTGTCTATGAGACTTGTGAACGTGACCTGGCAAGTATCCGGTCGGATGTGGCCTCTATACCAAACCTGGAAATCGTAGTCCTGGGCAGCCCCTCGGCATTGAGCGTCTGGAAGCAGATAAACGATATTGTGAAACCGGCGCCCCTGATTTCAACAATCGGCCCCACCACCGCCGAAGCCTGTCGTCAAGCTGGTCTGCCGGTGTGGCTGGAAGGCTCGGGCGAATCAACCGGTTTGATTGAAAAAATAATCGCGAGATATGCCATATTAGCATGAGTTCGACCAATTTATTTATGGACACGCTGGCATTGAAGCCCACCCCCCGCCGCCCCATTTGGGTTATGCGACAGGCGGGGCGCTACCTGCCCGAGTATCGCGAAATACGGGCCAGGTATTCGTTCCGGGAAATGGTGCAAACAGTTGACCTCGCTACAGAGGTAACCCTGCAACCGGTCCGGCGCTTTGGCCTGGATGCGGCGATTATCTTTTCCGACATCCTGGTCCTGTTGGAGGCACTGGGCGTACCGTACCAGATCACCGAGAACAAGGGCCCAGTTCTGGATCGGGCAATTAGAACTGAAGACGATTACGCCTCATTGTCCGAAGCTCCCGTCTCTGATTCTCTCGGCTATGTATATAGTGCCCTGGGCATATTGCGGCAGGAACTGCCAACTGATGTGGCCCTGCTCGGTTTCGCCGGCGCGCCCTGGACTTTGGCGTCCTACCTTATCGAAGGTGGCGGCTCCAGCACCGGCTTCCCGGCCATCCGGGCGCTACTTGATACTAACCCGGCATTATTCGGCAAGATTATGGACCGGATTACCGAGGGGGTCATCGAT
>JADFMC010000066.1 GCA_022564085.1 Fidelibacterota bacterium
CACCGGCGTAAGATCCCGGTGGGGATTAGCGAAGACCAGCCGCACCTTTATGGTCCGGGTCTTCTCATCCAGGTAGGGATAGATATATTGCACTTCGCCCACGTAAGTCTTGCCCGGATCGTATGATAGGGTCATCACCGCCGTCTGGCCGACGGCCACCCAGGGGACCTCATACTCGTAAATATCCGCGAACACCCAGATTACGGACAGGTCGGCGATAGTATACAGGTTCATCCCCGATTTCACCTCCATCCCGTCCAGGGCGTGTTTGCGAGTAACGATCCCTTCAAAGGGTGACTTGAGCATGATAGTTTTGGTCACTTCCCCGCTGGTTTCCAGCCGCTTGATCTTGGCGGTGGTGATATCGAAGTATTCCAGGCGGCGGCGGGCGGAAGCCAGGATGCGCTCCTGGTTGGCCCTTACCACGGCTGAACCTCCCGAGCCCAAGTTGCGCAGACTGGTGTAGGCGTCGAGATATTCCTCCTGGGCCGAGACCAGCTGGGGACTGTAGATCTCGAGCATGGACTGGGCCTTTTCTACCCGCTGGCCGGTGGTGTTCACAAAGGTCTTCTCGATCCAGCCGGAAAACTTGGTGTGGATATGCGCCACCCGGGCCTCGTTGTAATCGATCCGCCCGATTGTCCGTATTTTCTGGAATAGATCCCTGCGGGTCACCGGCGCCAGTCTAACGCCCATATTCTGCTGCACCACGGGATTGATCCTCACAGTGGCGCCAAAGGCCTCTTCCCCCTCGTAGACCGGCACCAGGTCCATCCCCATGGGTGATTTACCCGGTTGGGGGGAGATATAGGTGGGATCCATGGGCGCCCGCCAATAGATGATTTTACGCTCCCCGCCACCCTGGGCCCCGGCCAGGCTAGACGTGATGGGCTGGCCCAACGGTACCAAATTCATACCGCAAATGGGGCAGTTCCCCGGTTCTTCCTGCATGACGTTGGGATGCATGCCGCAAGTGTACAGCTGGATCGCCGCCTGCGATCCGCCAGTGGACTGCTCCATTGTGGCCTGTTCCCGGCCGCAGCCCGCCAGCGCCATAAAAGCCGCCATTATGATACCCAAGGAAATCTTGCTCAAGCCTGCTCTAATCTTCATTCTGTGACTCCTCTTCCCGGCGGAACATACCACTGTCCCGCAAAAGTTTTGCCCCGGCAATTCGCCGCCGGGCCTCGACGGCTTCGTACTCCAACCGCACTCGAACCACCATTCGCTCACTGTCCAGCACGTCCAGAAAACTGATCTTGCCGGTCTCATAGGCCGAGAAGGCCGAGGCCAGCATCTGGGCCGATTCCTGAAGTAATTGCTGGTCATAGAGCACGAAGGTTTCCTCGCTCTCAGCCCAATCCCTCCAGGTAGACCTGACCTGGGCCTCAATCCGGTTCCATACGGCTTTCACGGTTTCCTCCCTGGCACCGGCCAGCAGCCCGGCCGCTTTGACCCGGGCCCTATTGCGGCCCCACCACAGAGGCAGGTTCAAGCCGACCTTGAATCCAAACCCATCGGCCCCCGGCGACGGCCCCGCAAAACTCCCAACCCCGATAGAGGTGAAGGTCAGGCCAGCCGTCAGGTCCGGGTAATTTTGGCGCGCGGCCAGTTCCCGCTCCAGCACCGCAATCCGTAAATCGTGTTGCGCTTTTCGATACAGGGGGTGTGACTGCCGGGCGAGGCTCAGCCAGGACTCGTCGGTGCCTATGGGCGGCAGGGCCAGGCGTTGACCGCCAAAAATGTCCGGCGAAAAGTGCCCGTCCAGCAGTGACTGGAGACTGTTCTCTACGCCCGCCAGGCTGCTTTCCAGCGTATTGATCTGGCTTTCCACCAGTGAAATTTCGATATGCAGCTTCAGGATCGGATGCTGGGTGAGGCCGGTCCCGGTGGAATATTGTATCAGGGCCACGGATCGGAACGATTCTAATTCCCGCCGGTAATCATCGAGAATCTCCAGTGAGCTGGTCACTTTGAGATAGTTCTCCCAGTCCCGGCGCAGCTGGAAAGCCGCCATCACTTTCTTGTGCTCCAGGTTCATCCGGGCAATCTCGACCCGCTCCCGGGCCACCTGCCGCTGGCGACGCAGTTTGCCCCACAGAGGGAATTTCTGCCCCAGCATCAGTTGCGCCTCCAGGGGGCCGTTGGCGGTTTGCACCGGCTCGACGAAACTGGCCGCTTCCACCATCGGGTCCGGCAGAACGCCGGCGGTGCGCACTTTCTCGGCCGCCGCCTCCAGGGCCAATTCCGCCGCCCTGATATCCCGGTTATACTCGAACAGGGCCTCGATTGGGTCCCCCTCGAAATCTGCGGACTGGCCGCTGATAACTCCCGCCAGCACCCCTATGAGCCACAGGTTCCTGAACCTGTAACTACCAGGAGTGTGGGCCTCCCGACTCGTGAAGTGTGGGGCTGTCCCCAGCCTCGCTGATAGCGGCCTCCGAAATTTCTGTTTGTCTCTGGACTGATCCATGCCGTTTCGTCCTTATTGATCGTAAATACCATTGTCGGTCCGGCATTTTTGGAGCCAGCCGCCGCGGAATATATGGTAACCGGAAGTTACTCTGTCAGCCGTTTTCCAGCGTTACAGAATTCCCGGCAATGTGTGCAAGGTTTTCAGGCGGAATTCGGCCTGATGGCCGGTAAAACCGCCGTTACCTTGGACGAAGGCAGGCTAAATCAGAAGAGGGGAGAATCGAACCGCCGGTGGCGGAGGATGGAGTTGCGCCTGTAAAGCCGCCAGATCCACCTGCTGGGCAAGTACCACCGGCAAAGTCGTGGCCGTGGTTGCCAGGTGGGTGGCAGTCGTCTTGGCCGGCAGGGCCGGTGCGCTAGTCAGCGGGTCGCTGACCTCTAAGTAGGGGCAATCATTATCCCCCTGATCCATGGGGCAGCCGGTTTCGAGGGCGGCACAACAAGTCTGCTCGCACTCATCGGCAGCCAGGGCCAATAGGGGCGCCCCGAGAGAGGCTAGCCAGAGGATCAAGGTAAATGTGCTGCTTGGACGCATAATCAGGCGCAAGGTTAATCGCTGGTTGTAATCGGGTGCCAGGCGAAAGTTCCCCTGGGTGGTGGGCGGTCGGTTGGCGCCCCGTAAAATAATTTAATTTACCCGTAATTGATAGTTCTTGCAGACTAGGTTATATTCGGTTACATTAAGGCATACTACAATCATACTATTGGCGAAAGTATTTCTGAATACTTTCAATATCAATAGTGCACGGGGCAAAAGCTATCTCAAATTCCAATAATGCCATTTCACCGTTTCAAAGAGAGACCGATTATACCCGATAATAACAGGACTAATCAGGTCAATGGCGGGCCAATAGGAAAGTGCCGGCTCTATTGGAGATTTGGGAGCAGTCTGGTTGTTGATTTATCATTCTTAGTAACCCGCTTGTAAGGAGAGTAACCATGGATTTCGAGTTCCATTATTGGCTCACTGGATTGATTGCCAAACGGGCAGGCTTCACGAATAAAGAGGCCCAAACCATCGCCTCCACATCCCAGTTTATGGATGAAAACGATGTTTTGCTTAAGATCCAGAGTAAACAAGGTTGCCAGCCGTACAAAAACCAGATCAGCCAAACCATGAACATCCTAAAACCAAAAATGGATCTGATGCGGATCTATCCCATATTCCACTTCATTCCGGGAGAGCCTGACGCGCCCACAGCTCAGCGGCGGGACGGTAAAATGCATCTGTTGAACACGACGCCAAATAATTTCAATGCCAATGAGATAATGGACGCAGCCTTCAAGTCCAGCAGTGATATCCGGTTGTATCGCATCGGGGTGGCAACGCACGGCTATACCGATTCCTGGGCCCATCAGAACTTTATCGGCTGGTTCGATTTCTGCAACAACATCGGCCTGGACATCAAACCTGATATCGGCCATGCCAACGCTGAGCACCAGCCCGACTGGATCAATCATCAATGGGTGGATAACCGGCTGGTAGATCCGGATGTGAACAACAAGTTGCGCTACCTTTCAGCCTCCAAAGCACTTTTCAACAAGTATCGCGACTATATCAAAACCAAAAGGAAAATAACTCCTGCGCCCAAATGGATGGATCTGAAGCAAGAACTAGACACCTTAATGGGGCCCATATATTCCGGACATAGAAAGCGTTACCAGGAGGAAAGGATAAAAAGATATAAGCAGGTATTAAAATGGGAGGACTACGATGAGCTGCGCTGGTTCAACCAGGCGATCAGAACCGAAGTCCACGGGGCTAAAGATTCGTACAAAGGGATACTAGCCACATTCACACTTTTTAAAGACGAACATTTCTGGCGGGAAGATGTGGAAATGGAAAATACCCATTGGTACCGGTTTCAGGAGGCAGTCAAGGAACAGGAGCGGATGGCCCTGAAACTGCTGGCGCCCACCTTCGCCAAGATGGGAATCGATTTGGACTCATCGTAAGCCGTGGGACAGGGTTCGCGGCGTCTGCCAACAATTTATCGGGCTCTGAAGATCGACTACAAACAGGTCGATATCTGCCCGGGTTCATTATTACTTATTGCGAGTAGGGAGCCAGCACCTCTGCGCCCAGGCTCAAACGACGGGCCGCGATAATGATTGGCCGGTAGCCGGTGGAATGACGGAAAACAGGCAAAGGAGGCATAGTCATCATGAGTAAGTACGCCAGGACATCCAATTATGGGCGGCTGGTCCCAGTGCGGGCAGCCGTACTGATCGGCCTGCTGGCAATGCTGGGCTGCGGCGGCAGCTACGAACTTTGGCAGCTGGAAACCAAGCATATCTGGAATATTTTCCACCTTTCGCGTTGGGTGATGGAGATGTGGCTGATTGCATTATCGACTATATTGATAATAGTACTCAGTGCGGCCATTACTTATCTTCACGGTATCCGTTCCCAGGATTCGGCTGCCAACGGTCTAGTTCGCCAAATAACTATGTTGATCGGCATGGCAATTCTGATAATCACTGGTATTAAGGACGCCTTCGTCCGCGTGAATTTCTGGGACCTCAGCAATGCCATTGGGGAAGTGGAAGAGATTCTGGATAAATTTGATGACGAGTGGCAACGACACGATCTGACCATCCCGGCAATCCGGGGCGATTTCACCGATAATTATATCGATACCAAGAATAAGATTCGCGGTGTACGGGACCGGTTGCGGAAGAAGAGCCCCAAGACACAATTCGGCGGCGGGCAGGCAGGTGTTACTGGTGAGCTGGTCATCATGCTCTCCGGGGCGACCATGCTGGCAGCGAGCGGCGGCCCCCAGCGTGATTCGACTTTCGTGCCGCAGTGGTATGCCGATCCACCGAAGAACGAGTCGGCGGCCTTCATCACCGGCCGGGCTTCCGCCCCCGGTTTAGGGGATGCTCAAAGTCAGGCTGCGGCGACGGCGCTGGAGATGTTCACCCAGGTGATACGGCAATCCCTCAGCCTGAAGTTCGGCGACCGCCAAACCAACCAGGGCCAGGCCATACCGTCGTTTGCAGCAGAGAGTATCAAGAAGGGCCTCCAACCATATTGGGAGAAACATATCCTCAACGACGATTTTATCTACAATGCCCAGGATAATACCTTCACGGTGTTCGTCCTGGTGCAGATCGATCATGGTCTGGCACAGGATATATACGATGCCTTTGTGGCCCCCTCGCTGGGTAAAACAATGGCGGAGGACGTCTGGGTTCAGGTGAAAGAGATTATGTCAAGAGATGTGCGGCTGACCGCCACCGACCTGCGGCAACGGCGGGCCGGCGATAGTATCCGCAGCCACGAGGCAGGCAGGTTCGCGGCTGGGTACAGCGCATTTGAAGCCGGACAGCAACAGTTGCAGTCCCGGCATTATAAAGAGGCCGCCGTCAAACTGCGAGCGGTGGTGGACGCCAACCCCGGCTTCTACCAAGCCAATTTCAACCTGGCACAGGCCTACCAACTATCAGGGGACGATAAGCAGGCCGGAATCTTTTACCAACAGGCTGTCAAACTCGAGCAAAATCTGCCCACTGCCCTGCGCGATGCATCACTTTATTATCACCTGGGCCAGCATTACGAGCAGCGTGAGGACTCCGAAAAAGCACTGGCGAATTATAACCGGGCGCTTCAAATCGATCCCGAGCAGGCCTATGCTCTGAGAGCACGCTATTACCTGCTCAGGCAAGAGGAATAGAAAGCCAATTATATAATATTCGATGCCAGGCCGTTTCTAACGGCCATCCGGATGACACATTGGGTGGCCAGGTTTGTACCCTGAATACGGACTTAAGGCCCCGGCAGAGCCTGCCGCCGCCCCCCCACCAGCTAGACCGGGTTGGCTCTCATGGTTTTCTTACCTGGTTATTATAGCACGGATCGCCATATCCCCGCACCACCCACTAGCTATTGATACGGGCGCTGGTCACGATAGATTCCGGCATCATCTCCGGACAGTGGCGGCGGTGGTATTTGGTGCTCGATGGGACCCCGTCCTAGGCGGGGCTCGATACTTGATGTTGGATGTTGGATAGTGGATGGAATTCCGCCAGAGGCGGGGCGGGATGCCCGGAACTAGAAACCAGGGACCCGTAATTCGTAACTCGTAACTTGAAACTTGAAACTCGAAACTAGCTCCCGAAGGCCTTCCCCGTCTCCCTATCAAACAGATGCAGTTTCTCCTCGGGGAAATGCACGCCAACTTCTTTGCCGGTTGCCAGGGATGACAGGGGAGCATTGGACCGCGCCACAAACTCCCCGCTGGGCAATTTGAAGTGCACCAGGGTTTCGTTCCCCAGCGGTTCGGCCAGGTAGGCCGGCAGGTGGAAGTGGGCCCGTTTATCGCCCGGGTCTACCAACATGATGTCTTCGGGGCGGACACCTAAGGTCAATTCATTGCCTTCGACACTCTTCAACTTGTCGACCAAACTCGTCAACGGCAGCTGAAAGTCAGTGCCTTCTATGGCGGCTTTATCACCTGTTTCCAGATGCACCGGCAGCAGGTTCATGGGGGGGGTACCGATGAAACCGGCCACGAAAGTGTTCTTAGGCTGGTGGTAAATGTCCAGGGGCGATCCCACTTGCTGGATAATGCCGTCGTTCAGGATCACAATGCGGTCGCCCATGGTCATGGCTTCCACCTGATCATGGGTAACATACACCGTGGTGGTTTTCAGCAGCGCGTGCAGGGCCTTGATCTCGGCTCGCATCTGAACGCGCAATTTTGCATCCAGGTTCGACAGTGGTTCATCGAACAGGAAAGCCGCCGGCTTTCTGACGATGGCCCGGCCCAGCGCCACCCGCTGTTTCTGTCCCCCGGACAGCTGCTTGGGCATCCGTTGCAGCAGATCGGAGATTTCCAGGGTGCGGGCTGCTTCATTGACCTGAGTTTCGATCTCGGCTTTCGGCATTTTACTGAGCTTCAAGCCGAAAGCCAGATTATTGAATACGGTCATGTGCGGATAGAGCGCATAGTTTTGAAAAACCATGGCAATATCGCGATTCTTCGGCGGCAAGTCGTTGACCATCTTATCGCCAATATAAATCTCACCCGAGGTCAGTTCTTCCAGCCCGGCGATCAGCCGCAAGATTGTCGATTTGCCGCAGCCCGAAGGCCCTACCAGCACCAGAAATTCGCCCTCCTCGATGTCCAGGCTGAAATCGGTGAGGACGATGGTTTCGCCCTCGAATACTTTTGAAACATTTCGCAGTTGAATTGCAGGCATAGTTAGCTGCTCCTCATCAAATTTATCCCCTGCCCAGCGGGCCTATTCCCAATCCTCACAGGCCGCCGCCGGTTAAGGCCGTGTTACTCAATGCTACCGTGCTCCTTCAGCCAGGCCAGCAGCTCCTTGACGCTGCCCTGCGCCACGGCGATGCATGAGTCGGCGCCACCGTAGTACAGGTTGAGCGTATCGCCGTCGGGGCCGAGGGTATAGCCGCCGGGAAAGACCACTTTATCGACGTCACCGGTAAGCTCGTAGGGTTCCTCGGGCGCAAAAATCCACTCGTCACCACGGGCCAGGCAGCGGGCCGGGTTTTCCAGGTCGAACAGCGCCAGCCCGATCCGGTAGATGCAGCCGGAAGCGGTTTCCCGCACACCGTGATAAAACATCAACCAACCCTGGTCGGTTTCGATGGGGGGCAGTGACAGACCGATCTTATTGGCGTCCCACCAGCTGCCCTCCCGAGCATGCATGATCAGCTTATGGTTACCCCAGTGCACCAGGTCCGGAGAAGATGACAGCCAGATATGGGATCCTATGGAGCCACTCACGGTAGGTCGATGGATGAGTATCCAATGGTCATTGAATCGCCGGGGGAGCAGGGCGGCATCCTTATCCCAGGGGGGCATGATCTCACCTATGCGGCGGTACTGTTTGAAGTCCGTCGTCAAGGCCATCGAAACACTGGCCCCCGCTGATGAGTAGGAGGTATAAACCACGGCATATTCGCCCAGTTCCGACAGAAAGGTTATGCGGGGATCCTCGATCCCCCACAGCTCCTCGGGGTGGGTTTCCGGCTCCGGCATCAGCCGGTTTTCGGCGTCGATCTCCCAACCGTCGATACCGTTGGCGGACCTGGCGGCGCACAGGTGGGAGTGGCCGCGCCGATCCTCCACCCGGCAGAGCAACAGAGTGGACCCGTCTGCCAGGGTGATGGCGGCCGGATTGAATATGGTGTTGACCGGATAAGGCCAGTCGGCAGCCGTCAGGATCGGGTTGCCGCTGTGGCGCTTCAGAAGTTGTAACTGGTTTTGATCGGCCGGCATTTGTGTCTCTTGAACTATATTGCTTCCAAGTTCTGGTTATGGGCGCTGGGAATATACAACTGCCGGCCTCAGGTTTTCAGCCCGGAACTGGCCATACTGGCGATGAAATGCTTTTGCAGGAATAGATAGGCGGCAATGATGGGCAACCCCA
>JADFMC010000067.1 GCA_022564085.1 Fidelibacterota bacterium
AACGCAGTTTCCGTGCCTGAAAAGGCGCCGCTCAGCAGTAGCAACACCAACAGGAGAGCCAGGTATTGCCAATGGATATTCACCGTTCCGTTTCCGGAGCTACTTCCTCGAGGTAATGATCCTCCAGCACCCGCATCCGTTCTTCCTGTTGAGGCGTATCATCCTCATGACCCAACAGGTGCAGGCAGCCGTGAACCACCAACCGCAGCAACTCCCGCCGGTAGGTCTGGTGGTAAAGGCGACTGTTTTCCCTGGCCCGCTGGGGGCTGATGTAGATCTCCCCCTCCAGCGGCTCGTCGCTTTCATTCAGGTTGAAAGCGATCACGTCCGTATAAACGGCCTGCCCAAAAAAGCGGCTTTTTAGCTCTTTTAAATATTCATCGTTGCCGAACACCACCTGCACTCCGGCCGTCCCGGACCCCGCGTCATTGAGCACCGCGGCCACCAGTGCCGAAACCGATTCAGCTGCTACCGGCGGTGGTTCCCCATCCAACGTATCCACTTGGGTGGTGATCATTCGGTGCGGGTCCGATCGAGGATATTCCCCGATACCTCCGCAGCCTGCTCCTTGGGTGTTTCGGGTTTGTCCTGGTCGGTCCTATAAGGGATGCGCACGTGATAAATCCCCTTCAGAACTGAGATAATGCCGGTACCGGTGCTCACGTCGCCCCGGATCTGCCGCAGTTCCTTGAGCGTCAGGGGACACTCATCGAGCTGGCCGTCGGACATGCGCGTATCGATGATGTGGTCTACCATCTGCTGGATACTCGCCAGAGTGGGCTCTTTGATGGAGCGGACGGCGGCCTCGATGGCCTCGCACAGCATCAGAATCCCGGTTTCCCTGGTATTGGGCCGCGGCCCATCGTAGCGGAAGCTCTGCTCCTTGACGTTTTCCGAGCCGTTGCTCTCGGCCACGGCCCGCTGGTAGAAATATTCGATCCGGGTGGTGCCATGGTGCATGGGTATGAAGTCGGCCACATCCGGCGGTAGGCCATATTCCTTCGCCAGGCGCAGCCCTTCCTTTATGTGGCTTTTGATCACTTTGGCGCTCAGATGGGGCGCCAGGGTATCGTGGGGGTTTTCCTGGTGGAACTGGTTCTCGATAAAGTACTCCGGCCGGGCCAGTTTGCCAATATCGTGATAGTAGGCTCCCACCCGCGCCAGCAGGCTGTTGGCGCCGATGGTATTGGCGGCCGCTTCCACCAGGTTGCCCACTATGATGCTGTGGCTGAAGGTGCCGTTGGCTTCGCGGCTGAGCCGGCGCAACATGGGATGGTTGAAATCGGACAGCTCCAGCAGGGTCAGGTTGGTGGTGATACCGAAGATGACCTCCAATACTCCGATCAGGCCGTAGACCATGATGGGCGACAACAACCCGTTGATGGCGGCGAACATGAGGTGATTGCCCAAGGTAGCTATATTGGTGTACTTCAGGAACTCGATGGCGGTGATGGCCAACGCATAGGAGGTGAGAATATAGATTATGGCGGTGAATATCTGGCGGCGGCGCCTAAGCTGCCGTACGGCGTAGATGGCCACACTGCCCGTGAGCAGGCTGGCCATTACAAAGTCCACTTTATTGCCCACCATGAAGCCCAACATCAGGGCCAGGGCCACAGTAGCGATCATGCTGGTGCGGGCGTCTAACAGGATGGTGAAGGCCATGGCGGCCACTGTGAATGGGATCAGGTACTCTGACAGCCCGAAGCGGTGATGAAACAAGTTGCCCATAGCCATGATCAACACGAACAGCAGCGCAGTCAGCATTATGAAGCGGGTCTGTTTGAACCAGGGCCGGCGGTATACATACAGCCAGGTATAAAAGAAAGCCACCAGAAAAGTGGTGATCATGATCATTCCGATGCGCGGCAGCCACAGTTGGATGCCGCCGGTCGAAGCGATCAGCCTCGATTTAGCGGCGGCCAGGGAACTTATCTTCTCCAGCACCTCATCGGTCACCCTGGTGTTGGCACCGACGATCTTTTCATTTTTCAGCACGATCCCCTTGGAAACCGGTACCCGGTCCACCGCTTCCTGTTGACGCCGCTGGGTGATCTCGGCATCGTGGATCAAGTTTGACCGGATAAAAAAGATCAGTAGTTCAGCACCCACGGCGCCCTCAACCGAGCTCTCGGCCGGATAGTGAGAAAGCAAACGAGTCCGTGCTTTTGCCCAGGCCTCATCCTGGTCCATCAGGTATTGCAATTCCACCACCTCATCCACGCCCTCAGTTGTGACGGCTACCGGCGCTTCTCCCAGCTGAATTTTGGGCAACTCCAGCACCCCCTCGGCCAGCACGTCCCGGATGATCCGCACCAGCTCCCGTTGGAGGCGGCTATAATTGATGGGCCGCCCGGATTCGGTGCTGCCCCGGAAGAAATAAGTCCAATGTGGACCGTTGATATCCAGCGGAAAGCGCTGAGAGAACTCATTGCCCAGTTCCACCACTGTCAGACTGTCCTGGAACACCGTCTGTTGGGTGGCAACGGCCCGGTCGTCATAGCGATGGCGGTAGGCCCGATCGCGGCTGCTGATAAGTTTTTCTTCGGCCCGGCGGATACGATTGACCCGATTGAATAAATCCCGCAGGCCGGCCAACTGCTCGGTGGAAATAGTTTGGTCCGGATGAAACAGCAACGGCACCGAGCGCCGGGCAGTTTCCCGTTCCTGCTCCAAGGTAGCCTGGCTTTTAAGAATGGGGAAATTGAACGGGGCGATTATGGCTTCGCTGGTGATCTCATTTCGATCGTAGCGATATTCAAACCGGCTGCCCACCGGATAGAGCCACGAGATGATCAAAATCGTCCCGACGATGATCAAGGCGCGGTAGTAGCGCTGCAGTCGATGACCAGTGGCTATCACCATGGAACTTTTTCTCGCTCCGTCTTTACTCCTGCGGCTCATGATAATTCCGCCTCTTTCAGAATCTCGCGAGCAATCAACATCCGCTGAATTTCGCTGGTACCTTCGCCGATAGCCAGTGCTTTGGCGTCCCGGAAAAATCGCTCCACCTGATACTCCCGAATGTACCCGTACCCGCCGTGGATCTGGATCGCTTCGCTGGTGATGTCCATCGCTATTTCGCTGGCAAACAGCTTTGCCATGGCCGATTCCTTAACGATATTGTACCCCTGGTCCTTCAACCAGGCGGCGTGATAGACCAGATGTTTAGCCGCCTCAAACTGAGTAGCCATGTCGGCCAGCTTGAACTGCACCGCCTGGAATTTACTGATGGTCTGGCCGAAAGCTTCTCTCTCGAGGGAGTAGCTCAGCGCCCGGCGGTAGGCCCCTTCGGCGGTGCCCAGCGCCAGGGCCCCCACCGATATCCGGCCGCCGGCCAGCACCTCCAGGAACTGGCTGAAACCCCTGGATGCCTCCCCCACCAGATTTTCCAGGGGGATTTCCACATCCTCGAAATAGAGCGAGCGCGTATCCGAGGCCCGCCAACCCATTTTCTTCTCCGGGGGCCCGGTGCGCAGGCCGGAAGTGCCGGTTTCCACCAGAAAGTTACAGATGCCCAGGTCTTCGCCATCCTCGATCAGGCGGGCGGTGAATATAATCACGCCTGCTATGCCGGCGTTGGTACAGAAGATTTTTTGGCCGTTTACTATGTAGCGATCCTTACGGCGCTCGGCCCGGGTACGGGTGGCTCCGGCGTCGCTGCCGGCCTGCGGCTCGGTCAGGCCGAAAGCCCCGATCAGCTCCCCCTGAGCCAGAGGAGCCAGGTATTTTTTTTTCAGCTGTTCACTGCCGAACATCAGAATTGGCATCGTGCCCAGGCTGGTATGGGCCGCCACGGTGATGCCCAAACTGGCGTCGACGACTCCCAGTTCGTGGACCGCGATGGTGTAGGCCACCGTATCCATGCCGGCCCCGCCAAATTCGCTGGGGATCGGCACCCCCATCAGGCCCAGCTTGGCCAACTTGGCCACCAGATCAGTGGGGAATTGCCCCTGGCGGTCCATTTCACTGGCCACCGGCTCCACCTCGCTGCGGGCGAACTCGCGCACCATGCCCTGAAGCAAGCGGTGTTCCTCGGTAAAGTAGCGCTGCTCCATAGTGCTTACTGCCCCCGGACTACCATTTAATCAGTGCCGATGCCCAGGTGAAGCCGGAGCCAAAGGCCGGCAGCACCAGGTAATCTCCGGACTTGATCAGGCCCTCGTCCAGGGCGTCGGCCAGGGCCAGGGGGATGGAAGCGGCGGTAGTATTCCCATACTTATGGATGTTCGAGTAGACCAGGTCGGGAGCAACTTTCATCCGGCGGGCCACTTCCCGGCTGATGCGGAGGTTGGCCTGATGGGGCACGATCAGGGTGATGTCCGCAATGGTCAGACCGTTGGCGTCCAGCGCTTCCTGAATGACCTCCGGGAAGCGCACCACTGCATGGCGGAACACCTCGCGGCCGTTCATGCGGGGCCATTGGCGGTCGTCTTCCAGGTCTTCGGAGCTCAGGCGTGGAGATTTGGTGGTGGTGGGCAGCTCGACGAAAATCTCCTTATAATATTCGCCCTGGGAGTGCAGATGGCAGCTGAGGATCCCGCGGTCCTCTTCGGTGGCGGAGATCACCGCAACGCCGGCGCCGTCACCGAAAAGAACGCTTATGTCCCGCCCGGCAGTGGATAGGTTGATGGTTGTGGACTGGACCTCCGCCCCGATGAGCAGAATGTGCCGGAAGGTGCCGGTGCGGATGTACTGCTCGGCGATAGACAGGCCATAGACAAAACCACAGCATTGCACCCGGATATCCAATGCCCCTATTTCCCGGAACCCCATTTTATGTTGCACCAGCACGCCGGAGCCGGGGGCATAGTAGTCCGGGGTGGAGGTGGCGAAAATTATAAAATCGATGTCTGCCACGGTGATTCCCGCCGCCTCCAGGGCCTTTTCGGCCGCCGGTACCGCCAGATCGGACGGTCCCTGGCCCGGCTCGGCGAACCGCCGGGTCTCGATGCCGGTGCGGGTCCGGATCCATTCGTCGGTAGTGTCCATCAGGCCGGCCAGCTCATCATTGGTGACCACCCGTTCCGGAACGTAGGTACCCAGTCCGGAAATATAGGCCCGGGTCATTGCTCATTCTCCAATTTTATATCCTTTATTAGGAGCTGCACCCGTCGATTTCCCCGCCATTGATCCTCCTCAACTACGTAAGCGATATTCAACGGCTGATTCACCAGCAATTTTTCATAATGGTCCGCCAGATTGAATCCGATGGCCTCGAACGTGGCCCCTTCCTGCCCGACCTTGAATTTAAGGTGCGCGGCGGATCCTCCCACCAGGCTGGGCCGTCCCATTACCTGTACCCCCCGGGCGGCGAATACCGGCCGGCGGTTACCGGGGCCGTGCGGTTCCAGCGATCCGAGGAAGCGCATAAAGCGGCTGTCGATGGTATCCAACGTGCAATCCCCTTCAATCACCTGCCGCGGAAGCAGCTGGTCGGCTGTAAGGCAGCTATCGGCCCAGGCCAGGAACTGCCGCTCAAAGGCGGGCAGTTGATCGCTGCGCAGCGACAGCCCGGCCGCTACCGTGTGTCCGCCGAAGTCAATCAGATGCTCGCGGCAGTGGGTGAGGGCCTGGTGGAGATCGAAACCAGCCATGCTGCGCAACGATCCCTTGCCGACACCATTTTCCAGGGCGATAATCACCGTGGGTCGATGGAACTGGTCCCGGATACGGGCCGCCACGATACCGATGACCCCCGCATGCCAGCCCTCCTTGGCCACCACCAGCGCTTTTTCCCGGCTCAGGTCATGGTGGGCGTTCACCAGGTACACCGCCTCCTCGACGGTGCTCTCCTGAATCTGCTGGCGACGGGTGTTCTCCTCCACCAGCTCCCGCGCCATGCTGATGGCCTGGTAGGGGTTGGTGGTGGTGAGCAATTTCACGGCCCGGCCGGCATCGCCCAGGCGCCCGGCGGCGTTGATCTTGGGCGCGATATTGAACACCAGCCGCCCCACGGTCAGGTCCCGCCCGGCCATGCCGGTAACCTGCCGCAAGGCTGACAGCCCCGGCCGGGGATGCTCTTCCATGCGACGCAGTCCGGCCCGGACCATGACCCGGTTCTCAGCGATGATCGGCACCATGTCGGCGGCGGTGGCCAAAGCCACCAGGTCCACCTGATCCCACGCCAGTTCCGGATCAAATCCGCCCCGCTCAGCCACCGCCAGGGCCAGCTTGAAGGCCACGCCGCAGCCGCATAGGGACTTGAAAGGGTAAGGGCAATCCACCTGTTTGGGATTGAGGATCGCCACGGCTTCTGGCAGGTTGGTATCGGGAATATGGTGATCGGTGATGATCACTTCAACGCCCTTTTCCCTGGCATAGGCCACTCGCTCCACCGCATTAATGCCGCAGTCGCAGGTGATCAGCAGGTCGGCGCCGATCAACCCGGCGTAATCGATACCCTGTTGGGAGAGGCCGTAGCCTTCGCTGCCCCGATCGGGGATATAGGTGGATATCCGGCCCCCCACTGATCGCAGGAACAGGTACAGCAGTGAGGCGGCGGTGGTTCCGTCCACATCGTAATCGCCGAAGATGAGAATGGGACGTTCCCGGCGCAATTGGTCCAGGATGCGGTCCACTGCGGTATCCATCCCTTTCATCAGGAAGGGATCATGCAATTGGTCCCGCGCGGCCTGAAAGAAAGGCCCGCCGGCTGCCCGGGTGGAGATGCCGCGCTGCACCAACACGCGGGCATAGATCTCCGGCACATCGAATTCCAGTTGCGCCTGCTGTACTAGTAGGGGATCAGGCGCAGTATATTCCCATTTTACGCTCTCAGGCGGCAATCGCTAATGCTCATCTAATACGTCTGCTAAAAAAAGTGGAGGCCAGCCTGTAAGCCGAATTCTGTATCCGCCGGTTGGCGGACGATGGCTATTCATCTGGACCCGGCCTCACGACCGGGTTCGAGCGACCTACCCGCTCCGTCTCCTGAAATCCGAAGATACCGGAATCCGGCGAACCACCGGCCCAATAGTTACATCGGGCGAAGCTGCTTGGTCTTGCTCCGGGCGGGGTTTGCCAGCTCCTGAGCTTGTGCCCGGGACTGGTGGTCTCTTACACCACCCTTTCACCTTTACCTCAGCCCACAAGTGGGATGGGGAAGTCTACTTTCTGTGGCACTTTCCGTACTCCCAAACCCGACTAGCGGCCTTGAAAGTCCCTCCTGTTAGGAGGCGCCCTGTTCTGCGGAGTTCGGACTTTCCTCTACTGGAGCCGACTACCGAAAGTGCGGCCCCGGCAGCAGCCATCCGACCGGCCTCCGGTGCTAATTTACAAGGAATAGGGATCAGTTTGACAGGATTTGCGCTGGTGAGGAGTAGCGGGGCCTGTGGGCGGGTTATGGCAGCCTAGTCGCTGTCCCAATAAAGGATCACGCCGCAGCCATCACAGATAATAATACGGTCCATGGCCTTGATTTCCATCTGCCTTTGTACCGGGACGCGATTGTAGCAGGCCCCGCAAGAGCCGCGGCTCAAGTTGACCACCGCCCGTCCCTCCCGGGCTGCCCGGATGCGCTCGTAACTGGACATGAAGCGCGGCTTGATCCGGGTTACTAATTTTTCGCGTTTCTTACCCAGGGCCTTGCTGCGCTGCTCAGTGCTGGCCAACGCTTCTTTGAGCTGCTGTTGCTGGGTGCCAAGGGTGGCGCCCATGGCCTCGGCCTTCAAGCCGTCTTCTTTGAGCTCATCGGTTAGGCGCTGATCTTCCTCGTCCAACTCCAGCAGATGGAATTCCCCATCCTCAATCATTTTATCAGCCCCATCGATTTCCGTCGTTAGGGCGTCGTAGGCCCGGTTGGTGGAAACCACCAGCAACTGGTCTTTATACCTCTTGAGCTGCACCTGGGTGTCGTCTATCTTGGCCCTCAGGGAGCGCTTTTCTTTTTCGACTTCCTGAACGCGCGCTTCCTTTTCCCCGGTGACCTGGTGCACAGTCTCCAGATCGCGGCTTAAATGCTTCACCTGGGTAGGCAGGTCGCCCAGAGCCTCTTCCAATTCCATCAGCTCGCTGTCCACCGTCTGCAATTTGATCAACAGTGTGAGGCTTTCCTTCATTATTCGGGCCTGCCCACAAAGTAAAAAAGCACCGAATGGTGCTTTTCCAGGCAAAAAGGGATATACTTGCCCGTGGTTTGGTAGTTCCAGGTATCAATCATAATTCTTTAACCTCCCAATTCATGTGGGCGGTATCCGATTTGAACGGATGACCTCTGCGATGTGAACGCAGCACTCTAACCAGCTGAGCTAACCGCCCAAAGCGGGCGTTAATTTAAGTCGCTGACAACCAGCGGGAAAGCCTTGCCTTGGTAGGGCTCGAATTATAACTTGGTCCTTCCTGGAATTCATTCGGGCATATATTCCGCCAGCTATACTACCACCTAATCCGCTATATTGACCGAGAGCAATACCACCCAGTTATGAACCCAATCGGAATCAGTATATTGCTTTTCATGGCCTATTTCGGTTTTCGGGGATTCCAACGCGGCCTGGTAGATGAAGTCGGCCGGCTGATTGGTCTGGTGCTGGCCATTATCTTAGCGAACCGCTTCTCGACCCTGGTGGCCGGCCATATCGGGCTGGAAAGTGAGTTGGGCCGCCAGGCAGCGGCGTTTATCGGCATTTTCATCGTGACCCTGATTGCTATGGGCTTCATCACCAAGGTGGTGCGCACGATGGTGGAACTGGTGCTGCTGGGCTGGCTGGACCGGTTGGGCGGCGTGCTGTTCGGGGTCCTCAAGAGCATCGTAGTGTTGGGGGTACTTATATA
>JADFMC010000068.1 GCA_022564085.1 Fidelibacterota bacterium
TGGGCGCTGACCGGCTGGTGCGCTGCAACCCTTTCGCCTACGGCTACCAGCTGCGTGACCGCCGGTCCCCTTTTCACGATGACGGTCGGCTCCTCGATCCGGTTCCCGCTACAGGGGAAGCGTGGGCTCTAAGGCCCGGCCTGTTCGGCGCCATCATTCCCGGCCTGGGCCGCGCCCGGGCCGGCCGCCCGGGGGACGGGATGGTCAGCTTTCTCATGGTCGTATCGCTGGCTGTATCGGCCAATAAACTGCACCTGGATGGGAAACAGATCAGGGCGGGAATTATGGGGACTTTTGCTATAATATTCTGGCTGGCCGATATGCGCAGCGCCGGCCTGAGCGTTGCCAAAGAATCCCAACGGCATGATCGTGAAGCGTCAGATCACGTTTTCCGGTAGATTGAAGAACCGGCCGCGATAGCAAACTTTGCTTTGGTTTAATTACTGCAAAACTCACATCTACGCGGTCTTGCTAGTCCCGGCGGGGTGGCGTTGCGGGTCCGCTGTGACGGTAGTGATTATATCGCCCCGGCTGATGACGCCGGGATATAGCAGGTCATTTAGGATAGTGCTGTTGAGATAGGGGTTCTCCCATCCCCAGCCCCTAGCCCCTATCTTCTACTCGTGCCGCAACGCTTCGATGGGGTCGAGGCGCGAGGCCTTATTGGCCGGGTAGAGGCCGAAGAAGATGCCGATGGCCGAACAGTAGCCGATAGCGGACAGGATGGCCCAACCGGGTACCCGGGCATCCATATTCAGCAGCGGGGAGAGGGCCCAAGCGGTGAGTATGCCCACCAGGATGCCGGTGAAGGCGCCAATTTCCGACAGCAGCACCGCCTCGAACAGGAATTGCAGCAGGATATTGCGGCGCTTGGCGCCCACCGCCTTGCGGATGCCGATTTCCCGGGTGCGCTCCATCACCGAGACCAGCATAATATTCATGATCCCGATACCGGCCACCAATAGCGATATTCCGGCAATCCCCACGGCCGCCAGCCGGATATACTTGGTGAAATCCATCATGGTGCTCATGATCGATTCGGCCGTCAGCACCTCAAAGTCGTTCTCCTCATTCAACGGCACCTTGCGCCGGATGCGCAGCAGGGCCACCGCCTCGTCCATGGCCTCATCTAGATTCGCCACGTCCCAGGCCCGCACGATCAGGGACGTGCTGGACATCCAGCGGTTGCCGGAAGTAAACACCTTCTGATAGGCGGTGATGGGGATGATCACCACGTTGTCGGCCGACTCCTCGAAGGAGCTGGACACCTGGTCCAGCACACCGATCACCTTAAAACCTTGATTGCCCACCAGCACATTCTGGTCCATCGGGTCGCTGTAGGGAAACAGCTCGGAGGCCACATCGCGGCCCAGCACCGCCACCTGGCGGCCATGGAGCACATCACTCGCGGTGAGGAATCGGCCCGCGGCCAACTCCTGGGATTTACTGATCAGATAGCCGGCCATGGTACCAATGACATTAACGGTGGGAGCGGTTTTCTTGTCGCGGTACTTGATGGTCTTGCCGTAGCCCTCGACCACCGCCGTGGCCGCCTGGATATTGTCACTGGCGGCCTCCAAAAAGCGGGCATCATCATAGGTTAAGTCCTTGCGACGGCGGTATTTATGCCGCGAGTGGCCCACTACGATGGCTGGAAACTTCTGGATCACGAAGGTCTCCGAACCGAGGGCGCTGAGCTCGTCCTCCATGGCCCGCTCGAAGCCCGTGACCACCGCCTGCATGCTGGTGATGGCCCAAACTCCGATCACCACACCCAGCAGGGTCATGCCGGAGCGCAGCTTATTGCTCATGATGGAGCGCAGGGCGATTTGCAGGTAGTCAGCCATTACTCGTAGCGCAACGCTTCAATGGGGTCCATGCGGGCGGCCTTGATGGCCGGCCAGAGACCGAAAATCAAGCCCACCACCACCACCACACCGATACCCAGCAGCCCCCAGGTGGGAGGAATGCGGGCCGCCAGCGGGGTCGATTTCTGGATGAACAGGGCGGTGGCCGATGCCAGACCGAAGCCCACCACGACACCCACCGCCGACACGGCCATGCTTTCCACCAAAAACTGCCAGAGAATGGTGCGCCGGCGAGCCCCCAGGCTCTTGCGGATACCGATTTCCATGGTGCGCTCGGTCACGGTCACCAGCATTATATTCATTACACCCACGCCCCCCACGATCAGGGCGATACTGCCGATGCCCATGGCCACCATCCACAACATCCCGGTGGCGTTATCGTAGAGCTCCTGGAGGGAGCTCTGCTGGTTGATGGCAAAGTCGTTTTCCTCGCCGGGGCGCAGTTTGCGGTAGCGCCGCATGATCCCTTCCACTTCGTCCCGGGCTTCGGCCAACAGTCCCGGTTCTGAAGCTTTGACGGCAATGGTGATATTCCGCCAGCGCCGGCCGAACATTTTCAGCAGGGTCTCGGCCGGAATATAAACCATGTTGTCCAGGTTGCGGCCCAGCATTTGCCCCTGTTTGTCAAGCAAGCCGATCACCAGGAATTTGCGGCCGTTGATGGTCATTTTACGGCCCACGGGGTCCTTGAACTCGAACAGGTTCTCCCGGACCGCATGGCCGATCACGGCCACAGCTTTGCGGTGCTTGGTATCTATGGGTGATATGTACCGCCCGGCCACGACGTCGACGCCGGTGATGACGCCCATATCCGCATGCACCCCCAGTATGGCCACCCGCTCCAGGCTCTGGTCCTCGTACTTAAGGTTGCCCCGCTGGTAAATACGGGGGCTGGCATGACTGATATATTGCGCCCGCTCCAGGATATAGTCGGTGGCATCCATACCGATATTGCGCCGCTGGCGATGGAGCAGCCACCCTGCCCGGCCTTGAAACCAGTTGCGCTTATCGATGTACATGACGTCCGAACCGAGGCTGGAAATTTGCTCGGAGAATGAGGTGTTTAGCCCTTCGATGATGGCCATCACCACCCCTACCGTGAATATGCCGATGGCTATCCCCAGGGTCGTGAGCAGGGCCCGGAACTTATGCGCCCAGAGGGCCGCCCCGGCGATGCGCAGGACCTCGATCACAGCTGTCCGGCCTGGCCGTTGGTGGTGAGCACATCCGAGGCAATCATGCCATCCAGAATTTGAATGGTGCGGTGAGCGTGGGCGGCAATGACCGGCTCGTGTGTCACCAGGATGATGGTATTGCCCTGGTGGTGCAGGTTATCCAGCAGGGCCATGATCTCCTGACCGGTGGTGGAGTCCAGATTACCGGTGGGCTCGTCGGCCAATATGATGGCCGGATTATTCACCAGTGCCCGGGCGATGGCCACCCGCTGGCGCTGCCCTCCACTGAGCTCACTGGGGCGATGCTCGGCGCGGTCGGCCAGATTTACCTGTTCCAACGAATGGTAGGCCCGTTCCAGGCGCTCACGGCGGGGCACACCGGCATAGATCAACGGCAGTTCCACATTGCGCAGAGCGGTGGTGCGGGACAGGAGGTTGAAGGTCTGGAAGACGAACCCGATCTTGCTGTTGCGGATACCGGCCAGCTGGTCGTCATCCATCTTATAAATCTTATCATCGGCCACATCGCAAACCAATTCACCCTCAAACTCGTAGCGGCCCCCGGTGGGGGTGTCCAGGCAGCCGATAATATTCATCAGGGTCGATTTGCCCGACCCGGAAGGCCCCATGATGGAAATGTATTCGTTGGGACTGATGTGCAGGTCGATCCCGCGCAGGGCGTGGACCTGCTCCTTGCCCATGTCGTAGACCTTGGTGACTCCCTGGAAGGTTATCAGGCTGTTGCCGGTGGCGCCGCCGGGACTCATCTGCGGCCCCTGCGCCGGCCGCGGTCACCCTTTTCCTTGCGGTTGATGCGGCTTCTATCCTGCAGCTCCTTGCTCACTGCCCGGTAGTTTCCTACCACTATCTCTTCCCCGGCTTCCAGGCCGGATAAAATTTCATAATGGGTGTCGGACGATATTCCCAGCTTTACCGGCCGCTGCTCAACCGTCTCCACCGGTTTACGCCTGAACAGTTTGCTAAAAAATCCGGGGCCGGCTCCGGTGGTGTCCTTTCGGATGACAAAGACCACCTCAACCATTTCAGGTTTACCGGATCGGGGAACGTCGTCATGATCATCATTACCGGGATTTCCATTGCCGGAACCATGCCTCCCGCCGCGTCGCCGCTGGGGGCTATCTTCAGCAGTGTCACCTTCCTCGTGGGGCACCACCGGTTCCCGGGCGGCCAGGGCTTGAATGGGGACGGCCACCACTTCATCATGGCGGGCGGTGATGATGGTGGCGGTGGCCGACATGCCGGGCCGCAGCCGGGGATCGATGCGGTTGGCTTCCTGATTGATGTCCAGGGTAACCACCACCTCAAAGTTGGTGGCCTGCTCCTGGGTGCCCTGCCCGATGATGGTAGCCGAGTGCGCTATTCGCGACACCCGGCCACTAAAGGTGGTATCGGGTATAGCATCCACTTCAATCTCCACGACGTCCAGGATTTCAATGTCCACCACGTCGGTCTCGTCCACATCCACCACCACCTCCATCATGGACAGGTCGGAGATCACCAGCAGGACGTCGGCCTGGAAAGTAGATCCCAGGGCCATTTCACCAACTTCCTTGTTGAGCTTGGTCACCACACCATCGTAGGGCGCCACCAGGGTGGCCTTGTCCAGGTCATCCCGGGCTTGCTCCAGGGTAGCATCGGCCTGTTCCTGGGCGCCCAGGGCCGACTCGAAGGTCGCCTCCAGCGCTTCCAGGTCCTGTAGGCTGATCAGTTTTTTATCGAACAATTGCTTACTGCGGCCCAGCTCAGATCTGGCCTGCTTTTGGCCAGCCCGGGCCGACCGCAACGCCGACCGGGCCCGTTCGAAAGCGGCCTCGTAGCGGGCCCGATCCAGGATTACCAGTACATCCCCGGACTGCACTTCGTCGCCTTCAGACACCCGTAGTTCCATGATCTGGGCACTGATGGTAGAGGAAATCTCGGTCTCGAAAACCGGCCTTATCTTCCCGGCGGCCGTGACGGCCTGTTCCACCTGTTGCCGACGGATTTTCTCCACCTGGACGGCGATGGGCGGGTTTTTACTGGGATCATCGTCCCACTCATCATCCGAGCTCACGCTCCACGCAATGATCAGGGCGATAACCACGACTATGGCGCCGCCGATCAGCAGGCGCTTGCGACTCATGTATTTTTTCAGGTCCAGCTTCATTCAGTGACGGTTCCCATCAGGGCCTCCAGTTGGGCGGCGGCAATTTTGATGTCATACGTAGTGCGCACCAAGGTACTTCTGGCGGTAATCAACGATACCTGGGCGTCCAGCAAGTCCAGGATCGCAATGGCCCCCAGGCGGTACAGCTCATCTGCCAGGCGCATGTCCGCCTGCGCCGAAGCCAGCACTTCCTGGTTGATGGGGTGAATCTTATGCAACGCTTCCAGGTTCGACAAGGTATTTGCCAACTGCCGGCGCAGCTCCCGTTCAGTGGCGTCCAGGCGCTCCTCCTCGGCCAGGGCGGCATAGCGCAGCCGCTTGTAAGCGGAGCTATTTCGTAGTCCTGAAAACAGGGGGAAATAAATATTCAACCTGGTGGCGCTATTGTCGTTAATGGTAGTGAAGTCAATAGCATCGGAGAAGGCACTACCGGAGGCGTCACCGGAATATCTGAGCGTGACGGTGGGCAGCATCACCCCCCGTTGAGCCTTGGCGCTGAGCCAGGCCCGTTCCACAGCCAGCTCCTGGGCCCGCAGTTCGGGGTTGTTATGCTCCAGGAGACTGTAAGCTAATTCCCGATCAGGGATGGGTGCAATTAGCACTGTATCCCGCCGCACATTGATCGCTGCCCGGGGATCCTGGCCAATGGCCACGTTCAGGCCAGTTGCGGACGTAGTCAAGGCCTGGGTGGCCCGATGAAAATCAGCTTCCCGCTGGCCCTTGCTGACCCGGGCCTTGAGCAGGTCCGACTCCCGCACCGCTTGCAGGCGATAACGTTCTTCCACCAGTTCCAACTGCCGGCGGCTAAGCTCCAACGCCTCCCGGGCCACATCCAGCATTTCCTGGGCGGACAGGTAGCGGAAGTATGTTTCCTTCACGCCTTGAATCATTTGCAGCCGGGCTAGATCGTATCGGGCATGGGCCGCGGCCACGGCCTGGTCACCATCGCGTTTGTTGTACCAGGCGGCTCCGCCGTCGAACAGAGTCTGGGAAACCGACATGGAGGAGCTATAGGGCTTGGGCTCGATGGTGTAGCCGCCGGCTAATTCGATTTTCTGGGGATCCAAATCCCGGTTGATGGAGGCCTGTAGCGATGGAATCAGACCGGAATAGGAACCCCGTCGCTCGGCCTGGGCCGCGGACAGGTTGCGCTCGGCCACCCGGATGGAGCTGTTGTTATCCAGCCCGATGGCGATCAGCTGATCCAATGATAGCGCCGGGATGGCCTGGGCCGCCAGGGGACCGCCAACGAACACGAGAACTATAACAAGTCTTCCTACTGATTTCATATTGCACCCTAGAAATGTTAGACGCCTAAGACCAGCTTCAGGTTAATGGCCGTCTCGCGCAGTCAAGTTGTCTGCCATGCCCCGTGGGAACAATGGCAGTCACCGGCAACCGACGCCCGGTACTATCCCATTAGGCTATACCCCGGCCGTCAAATAGCCAGGCCAGGAGAAACATGGCCAACACCCAGGCTCCGTAGAGCATGGATCGCGAGCGCTTTTCGTCCACCCGGTAGAGAATGGCCATGCCCAGCGCCAGCAGGAATATCCGCCAGATGCTGAAAAAGTCCAGGCGGTGGAAGAAGCGGTACAGCAAGGTGCTGTCCAGGCTGCCGGGCAGCAGTAACGCCAGGCTGGTTTCCACCTGTATGGTCTGGGTCTGGATGATCAGTGGAATTTTGACGATCAGTTCCACCACGTTCACCAGTTGGGCGTAAACGACGACACCCAAAGTGCCCTTGAACGAGGCCTGTCCTCCCAGGATGAACGAGCCGAAAAACATGATCACGCCCGCCAATATGGCATACCAAACCAGGGTGGCGCTCACGATTATCAAATAACCTAAGGGACCGCTCATGCGCTCACCAATCCGCTCCATGCGGTCCAGGATGATTTCCTTCTGATCATCCGGAAGATCATCGCGCTGGAGGATGGTCTGAGTCTGTTCCTCCAGGGCAATCGGTCTCACCAGCGGCTGCATGGCCAACGATATGACCAGCACCACAAATACCGGGATAAGGATATCAACCGTACTAATAGACTCGACCAGGGAGCTAAAAGTTGCCCGCGGCATGGTAAAGATGCCGATCAGCCGCTGCAGAGGCGCCAGATCACCGTTATCAGTAGTAGCTCGCTCTTCCATTTTAGGCTCTCAAAATCTATAAGTAACTAAATGCCAGTTGAACGCAAGTTAATACCGGTTGGATTACCGTCAGGCATTGATCCCGGCCGCCCTAAAATATACAGCCGGATGCTCATGCTGGTCTAATAATCGTCACTTCCGGCAGGCTTATGAAGTGGAGAAATTGCGCCGATAGGCCAATCGTGTACCGATTGCCAACCCGGCAGCGGCCAGGATGGAAATTAATGTGCGCACTTGAAAAATATAACCACCGAAGCCGCCGAACAGCTCCACTGTTTCACCAGGGTGAATGGCCTGGGGAGGTCCGCCGCGCCATTCTCCCATCAAAATGTCTCCCAGAGCATCAAAATTACTGAGCAGTACCGCTATCGGTTCCACCGTCCCGATAGAGTAGCGTAAAAGCAGCGCCAGCAGGAAGGGCGCCCCCAGCGCTATGAGCAGGGGCCGGCTGCGGACAATCGCTGAAATAAACAGCAGGTAAAGGGCATAGGGCAGCAGCCAGAGGAACTGCAGCAGGTGAAATACAAACCAGTCACCCACCAGGTCCCACAGGGCCAATTGAGATGGTGAGAAACCGTTGCCCTCCAGCAAACGGGAGAACTCCGCCGGGAACACCAGTTGAGAGAATAAGACCCATACTACCCCCAGCAGGTAAGACAACATCAAGAAACCGGCAGTTCCCACCGTCAATTTGGAGAGCAACAGTATGTTGTCGCTCACCGGCAGGCTACGGTAGAACAAGGTGGAGCGGTCGGAACGCTCCTTGTAGAGGGAGTCCACCAGGTAAAAGAGCGCCAGGAAAATCATCGACAGGTTTATGGCCGCGAGGGCGCCCCGCAGCATATGGGCCCAACCGTATAACAGTAGTCCTTCCCGTCCCTGGAGAAAATAGTGAGCGGGCCAGCCAAAGTTCATAAACTCCCGAGGTGAGAGCCATTCGTCATCTTCAAATTCCCAATCATCATCAGCCCAAACATCATGATCTCCGGCCGGTTCCTTCTCATCTACAGCCTGATTGTCGTGATCCCGGTGCAATTTCACCTTGACCTCGGTACTCTCCTTCATCACTTCGTGCGCCAGCCGGTTGATGCCCACCGCCGAGCCCGCCAGTCCCAGGACAAATAGTACACCCACCACGATCAGCAGCAAGCGCCACTCGGCCACCTCGCGCAGTAGCAGGGTTGCGAATTGTCTCATGCCGTACCTCCCATGATGGCCACGAAGACATCCGCCACCGACGGCGCCTGCAGATCACCAAGCGGCTCCAGGGCCTGGGTGTCCACGTCCTTGAACAGGAATATCTTCTTGCCGAAAAGTTCGTGTTCGGTGAGCGGCTTGAGGCCCCGGGCTGCTTCGGCCTGCTCCTCACCGGTGGTCAGTTGCGCGAAAGTCCGCCGGAAATCG